>JAAZIN010000008.1 GCA_012800855.1 Bacillota bacterium | reverse complement strand
CATCCGGCTTTTCATTCGCCTGTTGCAGCAGCAGAAGTTTCATTACTTTGCCTACTACTGCTGGCTCGTGGGAGCTGCGGCCATTGCCGCCCATTATTTTTTCTAGGCCCGGTGCTGGATACAGGCCCTGGTTTGCTCCCCTTTACATAATGGGGTATAATAGAAGCCGGAAGGGAATATCTGGGAAAGTACGGTGATGCAATCTTGGCACGGCGCCGGACGGGACTGCGCGAAGAGCTGGGCACACAGATAAAAGGAATCCTGGTCATCGCCCTTGGCGTCTTCTGCTATGCCGGCGTGACCCAGGGCGGGCAGGCCGGCAGCCTGGGCGAATTTGTCCAGAATTTCTTCCGCCTCATTGCCGGCGAGACCGCGGTAGTGATCCCCTTGCTCATCGGCCTTCTCGGCCTGCGGATAATGATTCCCGAAGAGAGCTACAACCTCAAGTCCCGCTTCATCGGCATCCTCATTCTCCTGCTTCTCTTTACTGTCTGGGCCCACTTTCGCCTCATGCTCGAGCAGCTGGATGCCTTTAGCGGACAGAATTTTTACCGGGCCAGCCTGCAGATGGGCTGGAACCAGATGGGGGGCGGCCTGCTCGGCGCCGCCATTGCCGTGCTGCTCTTCTTCTGCTTCAGGGAGATCGGCAGCTATATTGTCATCACCGCCGCCGCGGCGGTGGCCCTGCTCCTTGTCATGAACGTTACGGTGACCCAGATCTTCAGGTCGCTGGCCAAGTTTTTTGCCTGGCTGGGCCGCCTCTTGAAGCGCTTCGGCGCCTACCTGAAGGAAATATACGCCGTTTTAATGAACGCGCCGGAGGAGGAGGTCCCGCCGCGGGAAAAAAAAATAGCCGGCGGCGGTGATGAAGAGCTTCCCGCCTTTGCCGGAGCGGCGGCAGGCTTTCCCGGCGAGGGGAGGGAGGAGGAGCGGCCTGCGGTGCAAAATACGCCGGAGCCGCTTTACCAGAAGGAGCGGCGCCTGGCCCTGGTGGAGCCCCCGGACAACGGCGAAGCGCCCGCATCCTACTCCAGGAGGAGGCGCCTGCCGGGCTCCTATACGCCGCCTTCCCTGGAACTGCTCGCCCGTCCCAGCCGCCTGGGGGAGCAGCAGCAGACCAAAGGCATCCGGGAGCGGGCCCGGCTGCTGGAAAGCACGCTGGAAAGCTTCGGTGTTAAAGCGAGGGTCATCCACGTCCAATCCGGCCCCACGGTTACCCGCTTCGAGGTGCAGCCGGAGGCGGGGGTGAAGGTCAGTCGCATCGTGAGCCTGGCCGATGATATCGCCCTGAACCTGGCGGCGCCGCTGGTGCGCATCGAGGCGCCCATCCCCGGCAAGGCGGCCCTGGGCATTGAGGTGCCCAACAAGATCATCGCCCTCGTCTACCTGCGCGAAGTGCTTGAAGATCCCGCCTTTTTAAACAGCAGCTCCCCACTGGCCATCGGCTTAGGAAAAGATATTACCGGCGTCCCCGTCATCGCCGATCTCACCAAGATGCCGCACCTCCTCATTGCCGGTGCCACCGGCTCGGGAAAGAGCGTCTGCCTGAACGCCATCATCATCAGCATCCTCTTAAAGGCAAGGCCGGAGCAGGTGCGCTTCCTCATGATCGATCCCAAGGTGGTGGAACTGAGCGTCTACAACGGCATCGCCCACCTGCTCATGCCCGTGGTCACGGAGCCAAAGAAGGCCTCCCAGGCCCTGCGCAACATGGTCAAGGAGATGGGCCGGCGCTACGAGCTTTTCGCCCGCGAAGGGGTGCGCGACATCGGCGCCTACAACGAGCTTGTCGCTGCCGGCGAGACTGAAGGAGAGCCGCTGCCATACTACGTGGTCATCATCGACGAGCTGGCCGACCTCATGCTCGTGGCCCCGGGAGAGGTGGAAGATGCCATCGCCCGCCTGGCCCAGATGTCCAGGGCGGCAGGCATACACCTGGTCATCGCCACCCAGCGCCCCTCGGTGGATGTACTGACGGGTGTTATCAAGGCCAACATCACCTCGCGCATCGCCTTTACCGTCTCCTCGCAGGTGGACTCGCGGACCATCCTGGACATGGCCGGAGCGGAGAAGCTTCTCGGGAGGGGGGACATGCTCTTCCATCCCGTGGGAGCGGTCAAACCCATCCGCGTCCAGGGAGCCTACGTGAGCGAACGCGAGATCAAGCGGATCACCGATTTCATTCGCGAGCAGGGGCCGCCCGATTACGAGCTGGACCTCCATGCCCTGGAGGGCGAGGAGGAGGAGCTTTACGAGCCCGATGAACTCTTTCCCGATGCCGTGGAGCTGGTGGTGCGGACGGGGCAGGCTTCCATTTCCTTGCTGCAGAGGCGCTTCCGCATCGGCTACACCCGTGCGGCCCGCCTGATGGATGACCTGGAGCGGCGGGGAGTGGTGGGAGAGCACGAGGGAAGCAAGCCGCGGGAGGTTATTATCACCCCGGAGCAGGCGGCCAGGCTCTATGAAGAGTTCAAGAAAGGCCAAAGCTAGGCCCGGGCCTCTGCTCAGGAATTTTGAAAGGGGGTATGACGGTGAAGGAACTGGGGGAGCTTTTGCGGAAAGCACGCCTTGAGCGCAAGCTCACGTTGAAAGATATCAGCGAGCAGACCAAGATCCAGATCCATTACCTGGAGGCGCTTGAAGAGGGTGATTTCGACAAGTTTCCCGGGGAGGTGTACCTGAAGGGAGCGCTGCGCAATTTCGCCGATGCCGTGGGCCTGGACCCCCAAGAGGTGCTGGTGCATTACCGCCGCCTTGCCGGTGAACCTCCCGCCGAAGAGGCGCTGGAGCCGCCCAGCAAGCCCCCGGCGCGGCTGCGCTCTCTCCCCGGCGAGCGAGGTCCTTCCCCCATCTACGGCTTGCTCGTCATCATGCTTCTTTTAGTTTTGGGCGGATACTGGCTGGCCAGGAGTTATCTTAAAGAGCCCACTCCTCAAGAGCCCCTTCCCTCCCAGAATGAAAGCGAGCTGACGGAACCGGAAGCTCCGCCGGAGCCCGGCGGCGAGGCGCCCTCTCTCCCGGAAGGAGGGGTGGAGATCAGGGTTGCGGAGGCGGAATCAACGGCGCGGGAGACGGTCTTCCACGTGGCCAACGCGGAGCGGCTGGAGCTGGAGCTCCTCTGCACCGAGCGCTGCTGGATTGAACTGCGCGCTGACGGCAAGGAGCAATTCCCGCCGCGAAATTTCCAAAAGGGCGAAAAGGTCACCGCCGGCGCCTCCGAAAAGATCTGGATCCGGCTGGGCAACCCCCGGGGAGTAAAGCTGACCCTGGGCGGCGTGGAAGTGGCCGAGGTGAGCCGGCAGAAAAACGCGCATAATTTTCTATTCCTTCTCCAGTAGGTAAAGACAGCGGCAGAGAAGAGGCAGCAGATGAAGACAAGATGGCGCAAGGTTGCCGCCGTCTCCCTGGGATGCGCCAAGAACCGCATTGATACGGAAGAGATCCTCGGGCTCCTGGGCGGCAGCGGCTACCTCATTACCGACGACCCCGCAGAAGCGGATGTTATTATCATTAACACCTGCGCCTTTATCGAGGAGGCACAGGAGGAGTCCATCAACACCATTCTGGAGCTGGCCGGGGAAAGCCGCGGCCGCAAGGTCCTGCTCGTTGCCGCGGGCTGCCTGGCCCAGCGCTTCGGCGGACAGCTGCTGGAAGAAATTCCCGAGCTTGACGGCGTCATTGGGGTGCACAGCTACGGAGAGCTGCCGGCCTTCCTGGAGCAATGCTTTGCCGGCAAAAAGGAGTTGCTCTTGTTGCCGCCCCCCCGGCTCTACCGCAGCACGGGGCCCCGCCTTTTAACCGGGCCGCCGTACAGCGCCTACGTAAAAATTGCCGAAGGCTGCAGCAACTGCTGCCGCTACTGCCTTATCCCCTCGCTGCGCGGCCCCCTGCGCAGCCGCCCGCCCGAAGAGATTGTCGACGAAGTGAAGCAGCTCGTCAATGCCGGGACCTTCGAAATAAACCTGGTGGCCCAGGATACCACCGCTTACGGCGCCGACGCCGGTGCAGCCGACGGCCTCAGCGAGCTTATCCGCCGCATCCTGCAGGCTGTCCCCGCCTTCTTCTGGCTGCGCATCCTCTACGCCCACCCGGCCCGGGTGAGCGACAGCCTCATTGAACTCATGGCCCGCGAAATAAGGATCTGCAAGTATCTCGACCTGCCGTTGCAGCATGTGAACAGCGAACTGCTGCGGAGCATGGGGAGGGGCTACGGGCGCGAGGATATTGTCGCGCTGGTGCAAAAGCTGCGGCAGCGCATCCCCGGCCTGACCCTGCGCACCACCTACCTGGTGGGCTATCCGGGGGAGACCCCGGAGCGTTTCCGGGAGCTTTGCTCCTTTGTAGAACAGGTGCCCTTTGAACGGGTGGGCGTATTTTCCTACTCCCGCCAGCCGGGCACGGCGGCGGCCTCCCTTGGCGGACAGGTTCCGCGGCGGGTTGCCGCAAGAAGGCGCCGCCTGCTGCTCCGGCTCCAGCAGAAGGTGGCCCTCTCATTCAACCGCCGCCTGGTGGGAAAAATTTTCACCGTGCTGGTAGAAGGTCCCTTGCGGGGCGGCGGCCCGCTGTACTGCGGCCGCACCTCCTTCCAGGCACCCGAGGTGGACGGCCTGGTCTACTTCCGTTCGCCACGCCCCCTTCGCCCGGGCAGCCTTGTCCGCGTGCGCATAAATCTCTCTTCACCATATGACCTCTACGGCACAGCTCTTGGCTTAGCGGAAGAGCATACCACCTAGCGAAGAAAGAGGAAGGCGCCTTCCGCTCCCCGGAATGTTGCCCGCTCCAGGCTTCTTTGTTATAATCTACTTACGTTATGTAAACAATTTATGTAAACAATGAGGGAGCGGTTGGCCATGACCGAAATGCGCTGGCACAAGGTTCTGCTTGTCGCCCTGCTGGCCCTGGCCTTATTCTTCGGGGCAAATCATCTCTACCGGCGCTATTTCCAACAGGAACCCTTTATCGAGGCCATCTGCCGCCTTGAAGGGGTGGCCGGCGCCGAGCTCGTCTCCGAAGGAGGCGGCGAAACACTCCTTATCACGCCGGATGACTCCTACCAGGGGCGCCTCCAGGCGCTGGTTGCCGCCGTGGAAAAGGAAATGGCCCGGCGCTACCGCAAGCCGCTCTCTATTGAAATCAAGGATCGGCGCACGCCCCGGTTGGAACGATTTGCCGACGCCGTGAGCCCTGACCTCTTCGAAGCGGCCCGCTCCGGCAGCTACCGCGCCGCGGCGGATCGCATCGCCAGGAGCGCCGCCGAGCACGGCCTTGACGGTTCGCTCTTTACCGTGGATTCGCGCCGCCTCTATTTGCAGGCGCGCGACGGATCCGGCTATCTCTACCTCATCGTGCCTTTGCCGGGGTCGCCGGAAGGGGAAGGGGGTTCGGCCAATGCGTGAACTGCTTGCCGGGGTGGGGCTTGCTGCAGTGGTGATCCTGCTATACTACCAGAGCAGTCTCCTTCCGCTGCTCCTCCTGGCCGCCGTCTTTCTCCTTCTCTTTAACCCTGCCGGGCTCAAGACGATGCGCATAGGCGCCATCGGCAAGAGAGCGCGGGGCCAGTCCATCAGCTTCAATCAAATCGGGGGCCAGGAGACGGCCAAAAAGGAGCTCCTGGAGGCGCTGGATTTCGTGATGAAGCCCCAGGAGGTCAAGCACATGGGCATCCGGCCCCTCAAGGGAGTGCTGCTGGTGGGCCCGCCGGGAACGGGCAAGACTCTCCTGGCCAAGGCGGCGGCGAGCTACACCGGCTCATCCTTCCTTAGCGTGGCCGGGAGCGAGTTCATCGAAGTGTACGCCGGGGTGGGGGCGCAGCGGGTGCGCCAGCTTTTCGAGCAGTGCCGGCAGAAAGCCCGGCGCGAAGGGCGGAACAGTGCCATCCTCTTTATCGACGAGATTGACATCCTCGGCGGGCAGCGCGGCCGGCACAGCAGCCACCTTGAATACGACCAGACCCTGAACCAACTCCTGGTGGAGATGGACGGCCTGGGAAGCAGCGGCGACCTCAACATCCTGGTCATCGCCGCCACCAACCGTCCCGAGGCTCTTGATCCGGCGCTGCTCCGCCCGGGGCGCTTCGACCGGGTGGTGCAGGTGGACCTGCCCGACCTGGAGGGGCGGAAGCAGATCCTGGAGCTCCACCTGCGCAACAAGCCGGTGGAAGAGAACATCTCCCTGGAGAAGATTGCCCGCGAGACCTTTGGCTTCTCCGGGGCCCACCTGGAAAGCCTTGCCAACGAGTCCGCCATCCTGGCCATGCGCGAGGGGAGGAGGCGCATTGGGGAGAAGCACCTTCTTGAGGCCATTGATAAGGTCATCATGGGAGAGAAGCTGGAGCGGAAGCCCGAAAAAGAGGAAATGTGGCGCATTGCCGTCCATGAAACAGGCCATGCCCTGGTCAGCGAAGCTCTGCGGCCCGGTTCGGTCTCCCAGGTAACCATTACGCCGCGTGGCAAGGCTCTGGGCTACGTGCGCCACCAGCCCGAGCGCGACTACTACATTTACACCGCTGCGCAGTTGGAAGAGCAGATTGCCGTGCTGCTCGGGGGAACGGGCAGTGAAAAGCTGGTCCTGGGCAGCCGCAGCACCGGCTCGCAGAGCGACTTCCAGCAGGCCGTCCGCCTGGCCAAGAAAATCATTGCCGCCGGGCTCTCCAGCCTGGGCGTCGTCAGCATGGAAGATCTGCCCGCGGGGCTGCTGCACCGCACCATCCAGGAGATCATCGCGGCGCAGGAGCAGCGGGTTTCCGAACTGCTGGCCCCCCAGGTGGAGCTGATCAAGCACATTGCCCGCATCATCCTGGAGAAGGAGAAGATCAGTGGCGAGTTCCTGCGCCGCCACCTCCTCTCCGCCACGGGATCCGCCGTCTAGATGCATGTTATAATAAGTCCAAAAAACGGCGGTGATGGGCGTGCAGGCAGAGATCATCTGCATTGGCAATGAACTTCTTACGGGCCTGGTGGAAAACAGCAATGCCGGCTACATCTCGCGGCGCCTCTGGTCGCGCGGCATCGCGGTGCGGGAGCAGCGCGTGGTGCCCGACAGCATAGCCGCCATCGTGGAAGCACTGAAGGAATCCCTGCGCCGCAGCGAAGCGGTTATCTGCATCGGGGGGCTTGGCCCTACCGACGACGATCTCACCAGGGAGGCGGTGGCCGAGCTGCTGAGGCGCCCCCTGCAGCTGCACCGGGAATGGCTGCAGCATCTGGAGCAATTTTTCGCCCGGCGCGGGCGGCCCATGCCGGCGGCAAACCGCAAGCAGGCCCTTGTCGTTGAAGGAAGCCGCCTTCTCTTCAATCCCCGGGGGACCGCGCCCGGGGCTATCATCCCGGCCGGGGAGCGGCGCTGGCTTATTCTCCTTCCCGGACCCCCGGAAGAGATGGCGCCCATGTTTGAAGAGGAGATCCTTCCCTTCCTGGAGGCGCGGCGCGAAGAGGGAAAGTGGCTAAGCCGGCTGGTCCGCACCGCCGGCTGCGGCGAGTCGGAGCTGGAAGAGAAGGTTAAGCGCAGCGGCCTCCCCGGCGGAGTGGACCTGTCCTATGTCGCCAGGGGCGGGGAGGTGCTGCTGCAGCTGAAAAGCTGCGCCGAAGATGCGGCGGAGCGCCTGGAAAATGCGGCAGCGCGCCTGCGCAAAGAGTTGGGCCGCTATGTTTACGGTGAAGGGGAGCAGACCCTGGCCGGCGCCGTGGCCGCTCTCTTCATGGAGCGAGGCCTCACCCTGGCCGCGGCCGAATCCTGCAGCGGCGGCCTGCTGGCGGACAGCATCACCAATATCCCGGGAAGTTCCCTCTTTTTTAAAGGGTCGCTGGTCACCTACAGCAACGAGGCCAAGGAGAAGCTGCTTGGCGTGGCGGCGGCGCTCCTGGAGCGCGAGGGAGCGGTGAGCGAGCCGGTAGCCCTAGCCATGGCCCGGGGAGCCCGGGAGAGGCTTAACGCCTCCGTGGGGGCCGCCATAACGGGGATCGCCGGCCCCGGCAGCGACGCCTCGGGGAAACCGGTGGGCCTGGTCTACATCGCCGCCGCCGGACCATGGGGGGAGCGCTGCCTTCGCCTGGACCTGCCCGGCACCCGCCGTGCCATCAAGGAGAGGGCGGTGCAGGCTCTCCTGACCCTGCTCTGGAGGATGATGCGCACTGAAGAGCCCTAGGAAAAGGGAGCTGCTCCTGCTGTTTTTTTCGGCGCTGGCGGGCCTCTTTATGGCCGCAGTCCTCTTCAGCGAGACCAGCTTCAAGCTGAAGGCCTTTGAACTTTCCGCCGCCCTGGTTCCCTCCTCAAGCGGCGAGACGGTAGTCGCCTTCCCGCCGCTGGGCAAGCTGCGGGCGGACACGCACCGGCCACCTTTTCTCCTGGAAATCAGCCTGAAAAACGTGGACCTGCAGCTTCTTTCCGCCTCCCTGCGGGAACTGTCCGCCCTGCCGGATCTGGCCACCCTGCAGGGAGAAATCCGGGAAAAGCTGCTCTTTTTTGCCCTCCGCCTGGCCGCCGCCTCCTTCGCTTGCAGCGCGCTGCTCCTTTGCGCCCTTCTGCCCCGGAAAAAGGGCCTGCTTGTTAAGGCCCTTTGCTGCGGCCTCCTTTCCGTGCTCCTTTTGACGCTGCTGCTTGGCGCCACCCTTGTCTACCCCTACGATACCGGCGCCTTTGCCAATCCCCGCTATGAAGGGGCCTTGGCGGCGGCACCCTGGATCGTCAGCCTTGCGGAGCGGGCGCTGGAGACCGCGGCGGACATGGGCGATCAGCTGGCGCTGGTGGCCTTAAACCTGGAGGACCTCGCCAGCAGGCTGCAGCTCATCCGCCCCCTCTCCCATAGCGGCGAGATCCGGGTACTCCACGTATCCGATATTCACAACAATCCGGCAGCCTTTGACTTCATCGAAAAGGTCGTGGAGAGCTTTCATATAGAACTGGTCATCGATACGGGGGATCTTACCGACTACGGTTCCGAGCTGGAAGCCGAGCTGGCGGCGCGCATGGCCCGTCTGCCCGTGCCGTATCTTTTTGTGCCGGGGAACCATGACAGTCCCCAGATTGTTGAGCTACTGCGCCGTGAAGGGGCGGTTATCCTGGGCGCGGAGGCGGTGGAGATTGGTGGCCTGTGCATAGCCGGCCTCGCCGATCCCGCCTCGGAGAGGCAGACGGCGGAGGTGGCCGCAGAAAGCGCCATGCAAACCGCCTCCCTGGAGGCGAAGAAGCTCCTTGCCGCAGGGGAAGAGCCTCCCGACATCTTTGCCGTGCACAATCCCTTCATGGCAGAATTTTTCCGGGGAGAGCTGCCGCTCATTTTAAGCGGCCACACCCACCGCACCGTCGTGGGCTTTGACGAGGCCAGCGGCACCGTCCTGGTCAATGCCGGAAGCACGGGCGCCGCCGGAGTGCGCGGTCTCCTGGCGCCGCGGGAAAACCCTTACAGCGCCGCCATCCTCTACTTCAACCCTGAGCTTCCCTCCGGACAAAGATTGACCGCCGCCGATCTCATAAGCATCGAGCAGTACCAGGATTCCTTTACCCTGCAGCGCTTCTACAACCGCCAGGCAGCTTCATGAGGCCCCGGGCTTTGTAAAGAGGATTTTTCCCCTCCTATCTCAAACTAGTTATCCGGCTTCGTTTTATCTTCGCCTTAAGGAAAGGAGTTCGCTTGGCAATGCGACTCTTTATTGCCATTGACCCTTCAGCCGAGCAGAGGAGAAGCCTGCAGTTGCTCCTGCAGCAGCTGGCGGGCTCTCTTGAGGGGGTCCGGTGGGTGCGGCCCGAGGGGCTCCATCTTACCCTCAAATTTCTCGGCGAGCAGGAGGCAGGAATGGTGCCGGAAATTATCGCCGCCATGCGCCAGGCCGCCGCGTCAACAGCCCCCTTCCTGCTGCAGTTTGGCGGGACCGGCGTCTTTCCCTCCCCGCGGCAGGCGCGGGTGATCTGGTCCGGCGTCCGCAGTGGAGCGGAGGAAGTGAAAAGCTTGGCTGCTACGCTGGATGAAGCCCTGGCGGCAAAAGGCTTCCCCGCAGAGGAGCGCCCCTTCAAGCCCCACCTCACCCTGGGGCGGGCGCGCCGCCCCCTGCCCGCCGGGCTCATCGAGCGCCTTCTGGAGGAGGGGCAGTCATTTGCCACGGAGACGGCGCCGGTCCATGCCATGCGCCTCTACGAAAGCCATCTCTCCAGCGAGGGAGCGCGCTATACCGTCGTGGAAGAGATATTATTTGGGAAAAATAGAGGAAATTAACCATGGAAAAAGAATAACAAAGATAACAGCCCAGCCCATTAAAGGGGGTTATCAGCATGGAGAAGGAGAAAGCTCTGGAGGCGGCTTTGCTGCATATTGAAAAACAGTTTGGGAAGGGCTCGATCATGCGCCTGGGCCAGCACGTGGCCGCGGAGATTGCCGTCATTCCCACGGGCTGCCTGGCCCTTGACCTGGCCCTGGGCATAGGAGGCTTGCCGCGCGGCCGCATAGTGGAGATTTTTGGGCCCGAGTCGTCGGGTAAGACCACCGTGGCGCTGCACGTCATCGCCGAGGCCCAGAAACGCGGCGGCTACTGCGCCTTTATCGACGCCGAGCACGCCCTCGATGCCGCCTACGCGGCCAACCTGGGCGTGAACATTGACGAACTGCTTGTCTCCCAGCCGGACACGGGGGAGCAGGCCCTGGAGATTGCCGAGGCGCTGGTGCGCAGCGGGGCCATCGATGTCCTCGTCATCGACTCCGTAGCCGCATTGGTCCCGCGCGCCGAAATCGAGGGTGAAATGGGAGACGCCCACGTGGGGCTGCAGGCGCGGCTCATGTCGCAGGCGCTGCGCAAGCTCTCCGGCGCCATCAGCAAGTCGCAAACCGTCTCCATTTTTATCAACCAGATCCGAGAAAAGGTGGGGGTAATTTTTGGCAACCCCGAGGTTACCCCCGGAGGCCGAGCCCTCAAGTTTTATGCCTCGGTACGCATCGATGTGCGCCGGGTGGAGGCGATCAAGCAAAATGACGAGATCATCGGCAGCCGCACCCGGGCCAAGGTGGTAAAGAACAAGGTGGCCCCACCATTCAAGGTGGCCGATTTTGACATCCTTTATGGGCGCGGCATCTCCGCCGAGGGCGCACTCATCGACCTGGGAACGGAGTTGAAAATCCTGCAGAAAAGCGGGGCCTGGTATTCCTACAACAACGAGCGCCTGGGCCAGGGACGGGAAAATGTGCGCGAATTTTTAAAGGAGCATCCCGATGTGGCGGCAGAAATTGAGCGCAAGATCCGGGAACAATACGGCCTGCCCGTGGTAGAAACGCTCTCCGGGGAAGGGCGAAAGGAATGATCTTCCTTGGCGGATGAAGCGGCGCTGAAAAAAGCACGCTCCCGGCTGCTGCGGCTCCTTGGCCTGCGCGCGCGGAGCAGGCAGGAGGCGGAAGAATACCTGCGGCGGAAGGGTTTTGAACGCGACGTCATCTCCGCCGTCCTTGCCGAGATGGAGCAGTGGCGCTATATCGATGACCGCCGCTTTACCGATGAGTACCTGGAATATTGCCTGCGCCGGGGCTGGGGCCCCCTGCGCGCAAGCCTTGCCCTGCGGGCAAAAGGGATTGCGCGGGATACAGTGGAGGAAGCCCTGGCGCGCCACTACAGCCCCGAAAAGGAGAGGGCCCTGGCGCGCGAGCTTTTGGCCAAGCGAAATCTTGCCCCCGGAGAAGAGCCCGACAGGAACTGGCTCCGCCGCCAAGCGGCGTTCCTGCAGCGCCGCGGCTTTCACGACCAGGTCATCCGCGAACTGCTGCAGGAATACTGCCCCTTTCTGGAGGGGTAGAAGGACTGGAGAGCACAGCCCTGGCAGCGGCTGCCGGGCGCGGCCTTGCT
>JAAZIN010000058.1 GCA_012800855.1 Bacillota bacterium | reverse complement strand
CGGTGGGCGATCTTTTGGCCGCGGTGAACAACGCCCAAAATGCCGCCGACCTGGAAGCGCTGATTCGCTCCAAGGCAGCGGAGTTGGGGCTGGATTTAACCGCCTTTAACAAGCTGAATGCCTATGAGCAGGCGGCGGTGCTGGAAGAGGTCCTATCCAGGAGGCCTGCAGGAGGGTTTGACTCCCTGGAGCAGTTTAAGAGCGTCTTTGACGCCGCCGTTGCGGCAGCTCAAGCAGCCATGGAAGTGGCCTTGAAGGCGATCAACGAAGCCGCCGATACGGCGGCCATGAAGAACTTGCTCACAGAAAAAGATAACATTCTCGAGCTCGGATTGAGCCGCTACAGCCTGGCGGCGGAGGAGCTTGATGCGCTGGCCTCAAGGCTCCTGCAGCTCAAGCCCTTTGCCTCGGTAAAAGAACTGCAGCGGCTCCTGCACATTGGAGTTATCGCCGTGCGCTCCGGCTTCCCCATCCACCATACCCGCTACAACTATACCCTGGCCTGGATGGTGGACAAGCAGATGACAGTGGGGCCGCAGACGGATCTTTACGGGGGTGGCTGGAAAAATGCCAAAAGAGAAGATGTTCAATATTATCTTGATCCCTATAATTTTATCGACATGAATTATGATGGAACGCCGGCCCCTTCGATCAGGGTCACGGAAGACTATGTCCGCCTCCGCCAGCGGCCCACTACGGCCAGCCCCCAGCTGACCGATGACGCCGGCGCCCTCATTTATGTCTTTCGCAACGAGGTATATGCCGTGCTGGGGCAGGGGCCGGCCGAAGCGGGAACGGCCAAGGGCACCGAGGGGACCTGGTACAAGATAAGTGTAAAAGGCAAGGTGGGCTGGATCTGCGGCCTTTATGCCGAGGAGATGGGAGGCACCTTCGCCGCCACTTCCATGTTCCAGTTCCTGCTCCTCTCCGGGAGCGCCGGCTCCACGGTGGCAGACCTGAACAAAATCCTGGCCGGAAAAGGGATTCTCAATGGCAAGGGCGCCGCTTTTATGGAGGCCAGCCAGAACAATAATATCAACGAGATCTTCCTCGTCTCCCTGGCCCTCCACGAGACGGGAAACGGCACCAGCGCGCTGGCCCAGGGGATTGATTACCCGGACGAGGACGACCTCTTCCCCGATCAAGACACGGTCAAAGTTTACAACATGTTCGGCATCGGGGCGTACGACAGCAATCCCAACTACTACGGCGCCCAGCGGGCTTACCGGGAGCGCTGGTTTACCCCCGAAGCGGCCATCCTGGGCGGGGCCAAGTTTGCTTCCGAGCAGTACGTGAACCATCCCACCCATATGCAGAACACTCTCTACAAGATGCGCTGGAATCCCAACAACCCGGGCGTCCACCAGTATGCCACCGACATCGGCTGGGCGGCGAAGCAGGTCGGGCGCATCAGGAGCCTCTATGACCTCATCGATACCTATACCCTAAGCTTTGATATTCCGCGCTACAAGGAATAGGGCAAAGAAAATGAACGGGGCTGTCCCCAGGGGCAGCCCTTTTTTATTTGGCTACTGATCTGGAATTCTCGCCTCAAACTTCTCACCTATCACCGTACAATTGCGCAAGAGCGGGCTTCCAGCCCCGCCTGAGGCGCGGTTTTTATTTGTCAAGCATTTGTGCGGGTAGTATACTTTAAAGAGAAGATGCACAAGCAGAAGAAATCAGCAGCAGACTGGGGGAAGCAGTATGGGGACAACGACAATTATACTGGTCAGGCATGGAGAAACGGACTGGAACAAGGAGAAAATTTTTCGCGGGCGCATCGATGTGCCTCTTAACGAAAAGGGACTGATGCAGGCGCGCAGGACCGCGGCCGCGTTGCGCGAAATCCCCCTGAAAGCGGTTTACAGCAGCCCCCTGGCGCGGGCCCATGCCACCGCCGAGGCGATAGCGGAAGCCAGGGGCTTGGCCGTGATTAAGGATGAAGCCTTCAACGATCCCTCTTTCGGCCTCTGGGAAGGCCGTCCTGTTGCTGAAGTGGCCCGCGAGTATCCCGAAGAATTCAGGAACTGGCAGGAGGCGCCGCACCTTTGGCAACCTCCCGGCGGCGAGAGCCTGGCTTCCGTGAGGGAGCGCTCCTGGAGGCGGCTGCTGGAGCTGTCCCGGGAGTATGCCGGTGAAACGCTGGCCATTGTCAGCCACCGCGTGGTCCTGAAGCTGCTCATTCTTTCGGCCCTGGGGCTGGACGAAAGCAAGTTCTGGATGATTGCCCAATCGCCTTGCGCGATCAATGTTCTTGCCTGCACGGGAGAGAGCTTCACGGTCAACCGGATTAATGAGACCTGCCACCTGGAGAGCCTAGCGGAAGCAATTTTCAAAGGCGATCATTAGCAGGGCGGGCTGCGGGGTTTATCCAGGCTTTGCCCCCGGCCATGAGTCAAAGTCACCCTCTCCTTGATTCACACTAGCCGGAAAGGGTTTTATGATCCTGCCTGGGAGGACGGGGGACAGCCAGGGCCAGGACGATTGCCGCTCCGGCCAGGATGGCGAGAACAACAGGAATGCTGAAAGTCGAAGGCAAGAGGGAGCGGACGGAGCCGAGAACCAGGCCCGCCAGGGCCAGGGAGACGGCGTCCCGGTAGCGCCGAAAGAGGGCGGCAAGTAGGCGGGACAGCGCGAAGATGCCCAGAAGGGCCCCGGCGCTGAAAACGGCCAGCTTCAGCCATTCCCACTTGTTCACAGCAAAGATGACATCGTCGTAGATGTTCATGATCACCAGGGTGGAACTTCCGGATACACCCGGCAGGATCATCGCGGCCCCGGCGACAATGCCGCCGGCAAAGAAGTGGTGGAGCGAAACGGCCGGCATGGGGGTCCAGCCTGGGGCGGGATTGGTGAAAGCGAACCATACCAGCAGGAAGCAGGCCAGGCCGATTAAAACCGGCAGGAGGCGCAGCCTGACCAATTTGCCTTCATGGAACAGGATGACGCGGAGAGAGGCGACCAACATGCCCAGGAGGAAGGCCATTAGAATATCGGCGTAGTTTTCCAGGAGATAGCCGATTATTTTCACTCCCCCCAGGGCGGCGACGGCCCCGCCGCAGATATGGGGCAAGTAAGGACGCAGCCGCAGGGCGGAGAAATCTTCTATGAGCTGCTTGTAGAAGCCGAGCAGGAGAACTACCGTCCCGGCGCTGATCCCGGGCAGGATGAAGGCGGTGCCGATGGCCATTCCTTTCAAGAAATTAATGAACAAGGTTACAGGACCTCTTTCCCCGTGATGTTTATATTTATTATGCCTCAGGTTTAGTTATTCGCCTTGTTGACCACCGTTCCTCTTTTTGATAAATAAAAAGGCGAGAAGCTGAAGCGACTGCGCGGGAGAAATCGGGCTGAGCTACCCGGGAGGCGATATATTGCCCCATTTTTATAGCGCGGATAAAGAGCCCGTTGTCAAGGTGGAGATAAAGGGGAGGGTGCAGCGCATCGGCGTAGTTTCCGACACCCATGTGCCGAGCCGGGCGCACTGCCTGCCGCCGGAGCTGCTTAAAGGGCTGGAAGGGGTGGATCTGATCCTGCATGCCGGTGACCTCGTTGACGAGAGCGTCCTTCTTGATCTGCAGGCACTGGCCCCCGTGGAGGCAGTAGCGGGAAACATGGATCCGCCGCACCTGCATGAGCGGTTGAAGCGCAAAAAGCTGGTCCAGGCAGGCGGCATTCTCATCGGGCTAATTCACGGCGACGGCGGAATGCGCCGGTCCACCCGGCAGCGTGCCGAGGAAGCCTTCAGGAGCTTCCGGCCGCAGGCCATCATTTTTGGGCATATCCATCAGCCGCTCTGCGAATACTCGGGTCCCACGCTCATCTTTAATCCCGGATCCTGCGTGGACCCGCGCTGGTCGGAGCGGCCTTCATACGGGATTTTGCATGTTAAGCCCGATGGAACTGTGAGCGGCGATCTCATTTACCTGTAAGTAGCTTGGCCCTTGCAGGCAAAATAAAGGCAATTTTGCAAAGAGGCTGTAAAATAGAAAGGAGAGGAGAAAAAGTGGAAGAAGCCAAGAAAGGGAAACTGGCGGAGCGGATCTTGGAAGAGGCCAAGGAGAAAAAGCTGCCCTGCAAGAAGGCTTTTGCCCTGGCGGAGGAATTTAATTGCCTGCCCCTGGAGGTGGGGCGGCTTTGCGACGAGCTTAAGGTAAAGATAATTGGCTGCCAGCTGGGCTGCTTCTAAAAGACGTGCCCAAAGGCAATGCGGCCGTGCGATTATCTTTGATTATTTGTCCACCCCCTTAAAGGGGGGTTTTTTCTGCAGCTTGTGCCCAAGGGCAGCCTTGCCGCTGCCTGGAGGTCTCATTGATCTACCGTATAAAGGAATTTTAAATTGCTCATACTACAATTTAGCAAATAGTGAAGGAAAAAGGGAGAAAGGGGGCGGAATAGAAAGAACCTACAAGATATAGTGCAATAAACATTATTTACGCGATAATACGGCGAAAAAACGGGAATAGGTTAAGATTGCATCAGTTTCTGATTCTGATATATTTTTTTGTAGGCATTGTTAGCACTCACTCATGGCGAGTGCTGCTAATACGTGGTCAAAACTAAATTATCAAAGGAGGCATATGCATGACCCTCAAACCCCTAAGCGATCGCCTTGTGGTCAAGGTCCTGGAGGCTGAAGAGAAAACTGCCAGCGGGATCGTCTTGCCGGACAAAGCAAAGGAGAAGCCGCAAGAAGGAGAAGTCATTGCCGTAGGCCCGGGGAAGGTCCTGGAAAATGGAACCAGGCTCGAGATGGAAGTCAAGCCCGGGGACAGGATCATCTTCTCCCGCTATGCCGGCACCGAAGTGAAGGTTAAGGGCGAAGAGTACCTCATCCTGAGGCAGGACGACGTATTGGCCCTGGTCCAGTAGGCTGCTAGAATGAGCATGCATGCACCACAAGCATAGCAAAAGGAGGTTAAATCCATAATGGCAAAGCAGATTATCCATAGAGAAGACGCCCGCCGGGCGCTGGAACGGGGTGTAAACATCCTGGCCAACACCGTCACCGTGACCTTGGGCCCGAAGGGGCGCAACGTGGTTTTGGACAAGAAATTCGGTGCGCCGCAGATTACCAATGACGGGGTTACCATTGCCCGCGACATCGAGCTTGAAGATCCCTTTGAAAACATGGGCGCCCAGCTGGTCAGGGAAGTGGCCACCAAGACGCAGGATGTCGCCGGGGACGGCACCACCACGGCAACCCTGCTGGCCCAGGCGATTATCCGCGAGGGGCTGAAAAATGTTGCGGCCGGCGCCAATCCCATGTTCCTCAAGCGGGGTATTGACAAGGCCGTAAAAGTGGCCGTGGAGGAGCTTGAGAAGCTGAGCAAGCCGGTGGAAACCAAGGAAGATATTACCCAGGTGGCTTCGATTTCCGCCGACGATGAGGAGATCGGCAAGCTCATTGCCGAGGCCATGGAGAAGGTGGGCAAGGATGGCGTAATTACCGTCGAAGAGTCCAAGGGGCTCACCACCGAGATGAAATGGGTTGAAGGTATGCAGTTTGACCGCGGCTACATCTCCTCCTACATGGTCACCGATACGGAAAAGATGGAAGCGGTTCTTGATGAGCCCTTCATCCTGCTCACCGACCGCAAGCTCAGCAATATTCAGGACCTGCTGCCCCTTCTGGAGAAGATTGTCCAGAAAGGAAAGCAGCTGCTCATCGTGGCCGAGGACGTAGAAGGCGAAGCGCTGGCCACCCTGGTGGTGAACAAGCTGCGCGGCACCTTTACCTGCGTGGCCGTGAAGGCGCCCGGCTTCGGAGATCGCCGTAAGGCCATGCTCGAGGACATTGCCATACTCACCGGCGGCCAGGTTATCTCCGAAGACGTGGGCATTGACTTCAAGAACGTGGATCTCAGCATGCTCGGCCGGGCTCGCCAGGTCCGCGTGAGCAAGGAAGAGACGGTTATTGTTGACGGCGCCGGCAAGCCCGAAGATATCAAGAAGCGGATTAGCCAGATTCGCGTGCAAATCGAGGAAACCACCTCCGATTTCGACCGTGAGAAGCTGCAGGAACGGCTGGCTAAGCTCTCCGGCGGCGTAGCGGTAATCGAAGTCGGTGCGGCCACGGAAACCGAGATGAAAGAGAAGAAGACCCGCATTGAAGACGCCCTCTCGGCTACCCGTGCGGCGGTGGAAGAGGGGATTGTCTCCGGCGGCGGCGTGGCCTACCTCAATGTCTCCATGGCCCTCGCCAAGCTGGAGAAGGAGCTCAGCGGCGATGAGCTCACCGGCATGAACATTGTGCGGAAGGCCCTGGAAGAGCCGCTGCGGGTTATTGCAGAAAACGCGGGTGCCGAAGGCTCCGTGGTCGTGGAGAAGGTCAAGAGCATGGAACAGGGCTACGGCTACAATGCCGTTACTGCCCAGTTTGAGAACATGTTCAAGTCGGGCATCGTCGATCCCACCAAGGTGGTGCGCTCGGCCATTCAGAACGCTGCCAGCATCGCGGGGCTGCTTCTGACTACCGAGGCCGTTGTCACCGACATCCCCGAGAAGAAAAACAACAACATGCCCAGCCCCGACATGTCGATGATGTAAAAAAGCCGGCAGGCAGCTGCCGGCAGCGCGGGCAGGAAGCGGCAGCGCTTCCTGCCTTTTTATTGCTGTCGGCAAGCAGGCAACAAAGCAACAAATCTGAATGCTAAATATTTAAAATAGCAAGTCAATTACATCCATTTTGCGCTATAATGGGGATGGGCCCCAAAAGCCCTCCCATCATTTTTTTCAGGAGGTTGCCATGATTGATTTTTCCTTGACTCCCGAGCAGGAAGCCCTGCAGAAGATGGCGCGCGAGTTTGCGGAGAAGGAGATAGCGCCGGTGGCGGCGCAGTACGATCGCAGTGGGGAGTATCCGCGCGAAATCGTAAGGAAAGCCTTCCAGGCCGGCCTGGTTTACGGCTCCATCCCGGAAAAATACGGCGGGGGCGGCATCGGCGCGGTGGATCAGCTGTTGATCGTGGAGGAGCTCTCCGCGGCCTGTGCCGGGATCTCTTCCTGCATCGCCATCAACAGCCTGGCGGCAATCCCGCTGGTCAATTTCGGCAGCGAAGCCCAGAAAGATAAATATCTCGGTACAGCCTGCCGCGAGGAGAAGCTGATGGCCTTCTGCGTAACCGAGCCGGGAGCAGGTTCCGACGTGGCGGCAATGACCACCATGGCGCGCCGCCTTAACGGGGAGTATGTCATCAGCGGCCGGAAAACATTTATTACCAACGGCGGGGTGGCGGACTACTACATTGTCTTTGCCACGGTGGACCGGTCAAGGGGGCATCGCGGCATTACTGCCTTTATCGTGCCCCGCGAGGCGGAGGGCTTATCAGTAGGAGAAAAAGAGGACAAGATGGGCCAGCGCGCCGCCGATACCAGGGATGTTATTTTCGACGAGGTGGTCGTTCCCGCCGCCGACCGTATCGGGAAGGAGGGAGAGGGCTTCAAGATCATCATGCAGACCTTCAACCATTCCCGCCCGGGGGTGGCTGCCTCCGCCGTGGGAGTGGCGCGAAGCGCCATGGAGCATGCGCTGCAGTATGCGCTGGAGCGGGAGCAGTTCGGCATGCCCATCTTCATGCACCAGGCGGTCATGTTCATGCTGGCGGACATGGCCAGGGACATTGCCGCCGGCAGGCTGCTGGCCTGGCAGGCCGCCTGGAAGGGGGAGCGGGGCCTGGACAATTCCAAGGAAGCGGCCATGGCCAAGGTATTTTGCGGCGACATGGTCATGCGCGTGACCACCGACGCCGCCCAGATCTTTGGCGGGTACGGCTACGTCAAGGATTACCCGGTGGAGAAGCTGATGCGCGACGCCAAGGTGTTCCAGATATACGAGGGGACTTCCCAAATCCAGCGCCTGCTCATCGGCAGGGCCCTGGCCAAAGAGAAGCTTAAATAAACCCGGGACACTAGGGACGTACCTGTTTGTCCCACTAATGGGTAGGTAATTGGGCATCGTTTGTATGGGTCGAGCATG
>JAAZIN010000007.1 GCA_012800855.1 Bacillota bacterium | reverse complement strand
CCAGGCATTGGCCGTAGCCGGATGCCCGGGAACAAGTGCCATGCGGCCGTAAAGGCTAGACGTTATGACAGGCCACGAAATGACCTGTTTCCAGCTCCCGCAGTTCGGGCTCCTGCTCGCGGCATATGGGGAGAACCTGGTTGCAGCGGGTATGGAAGTAGCACCCCGGCGGCGGGTTCACCGGGCTGGGCAGGTCGCCCTCAAGGAGAATGCGCTTGCGCTGCCGCTCCACGTCGGGATCCGCGATGGGCACCGCCGAAAGCAGCGCCTTGGTATAGGGATGAAGCGGATTGAGATACAGCTCCTCGCTGTCGACCAACTCCACAAGCTTCCCCAGGTACATGACCGCGACGCGATCGGAAATATGCTTCACCATGGCCAGGTCGTGGGCGATGATGAGATAGGTCAGGTTCAGCTCTTCCTGGAGCCGTTCCAGCATGTTAATAATCTGCGCCTGGATGGAAACGTCCACCGCTGAAACCGGCTCGTCGCAGACGATAAACTCCGGCTCCACCGCCAGGGCCCTGGCAATGCCGATGCGCTGGCGCTGGCCGCCGCTGAACTCGTGGGGGTAGCGGTTGGCATGCTCGGGATTGAGCCCAACCATGTTCAGCAGCTCGTTAACCCTTTCCATGCGCTCCTTCTTCCCCATCTCGGGGTGGTGGATGACCATGGGCTCCATGATAATATCGCCCACCGTCATCCGCGGATTCAGCGAAGCATAGGGATCCTGGAAGATCATCTGCATCTGCCGCCTGTATTCCAGGCGCTCCGCGGGCTTGGCCCGGGCCAGGTTAACCCCCTTGTAGGCGACCCAGCCGGCGGTGGGCTGGTAAAGGCCGATGACGGTGCGCCCCACCGTGGTCTTCCCACAGCCGCTTTCGCCAACCAGTCCCAGGGTTTCCCCGGCCTGAATGGAGAAAGAGACTCCGTCTACAGCTTTCAGCCAATTGCGCGTTTTGCCTAGAAGGCTGCTCTGCTGCTGAAAATATTTTTTCAACTGGTGGACCTTCAAGAGAGGTGCTTGGGCCGAGGTTGGGACCATGATCAGGAGACCTCCTTTTTAAACTCTACCTTGGGGGCCTGGGGATGATTAAGCCAGCACCTGGCCCTTCCGCCGTTGAAGAAGGGGGGCATCTCTTCAGCGCAGATGGCCATGGCATAATCACACCGTGGCATAAAGGGGCAGTAGCTAAACTCTTGCAGCAGGTCGGGAGGCTGCCCCCAGATGGGCGTCAGCTTCCGGCTCTTGTCCGCGTCCAGCCGCGGCACCGATTTCAGCAGCCCCCAGGTGTAGGGATGCTGCGGCGTTTTGAGAACTTCGTCGAGGGTGCCCCTCTCCACGATCTGCCCCGCGTACATGACCAGGATGCGATCCGCCTGCCCCGCCACTACCCCCAGGTCATGGGTGATTAAAATAACCGCCGTTTGGAAGCGATCCTTTAATTCCTTGAGCAGCTCCAGGATCTGCGCCTGCACGGTTACGTCAAGAGCTGTGGTGGGCTCGTCGGCAATGATCAGCTTCGGTTCGCAGGCCAGGGCCATGGCGATCATCACCCGCTGCCGCATCCCCCCGCTAAACTGGTGGGGGTACTGTTTCAGGCGTATTTCCGGATCGGGTATGCCCACAAGGTGAAAGAGCTCCACCGCGCGTTCCATGGCCTCTTTCTTCGACATGCCCTTGTGCAGGCGAAGATTCTCCGTAACCTGGGTGGCGATGGACAAAACCGGGTTCAGGTAGGTCATGGGATCTTGAAAGATCATGCCGATTTTATTGCCCCGGATCTTCTGCATCTGGTGCTCGTTTTTCTCGAGCAGGTTCTCGCCGTCGAATATGATCTCGCCGCCGGTGATTTTCCCGGGAGGCGAAGGGATGAGCTGCATGATTGATTGAGCGGTAACACTCTTGCCGCAGCCCGATTCTCCCACCAGGGCTACCACCTCGCCCGGATCAACCTCGAAACTAACCCCCCGCACCGCCTTGACCACACCGGCGTAGGTAGTGAATTCAACTTCAAGATTTTTTACTTCCAGTAGATGTCCCACCAAAGCACCCTCCTACTTTCGCATCTTCGGATCCAGGGCATCCCGCAAACCGTCGCCCAGGAAGTTAAAGGCCAGCAAAGTGATGCAGATGGCCGCGGCGGGGAAAAAGAGCAGGTGCGGATATGATTTCAGGCTGACCAGCGCGTCTGAAGCGAGCGTGCCCCAGCTGGCCCGCGGGGCGGATACACCCAGGCCGATAAAGCTGAGAAAAGCTTCCGTAAATATGGCCTCCGGAATGGCCAGGGTGGCGGTAACGATAACCGGGCCCATGCAGTTGGGGATGAGGTGGCGCAGCAGGATCCGGGTTCGCGAAGCCCCAATGGTATGCGCCGCCAGGACAAATTCCTGCTCCTTGAGACTTAAAATCTGCCCCCGCACGATCCTGGCCATGGGGAGCCAGTAAACCAGCCCCAGCGCTATATACATGGCAATGAGACCCGAATTTTCGGGCATGATCTCCCGCAGGTAAACCATCATCATGATGACCCAAAGCAAAAAGGGAATGCTATACATGATGTCGACGAAGCGCATCATGACATTGTCAACCCAGCCGCCCACAAAGCCGGAGATGCCGCCGTAAAGCACCCCCAGGAGCGACACCAGGGCCGCCACAAAACCGATGGAAAGAGAGATCCTCGCCCCGTACAAGACCCTGGTAAAAAGGTCCCGGCCAAGTGCGTCGGTGCCAAACCAGTGCTCCGCGCTGGGTCCCTGGTTCTTCCTGGCAAAATCCTGCTCGGAGTAGGTGTAGGGCGAGAGCATGGGTCCAAAAATGGCCATGAGAAGAATGATAATAATTACAACCAGGCTGCCCATGGCCACGGGATTTTTCTTCAGCCTCCGCCAGGCGTCCTGCCAGTAGGTCACGCTGGGCCGGACTATCTCAATCTGTAACTCTCGTTTCTGCAGCGGTTTAAACAGTTCCCTTGACAGAGCCATCTTATACCTGTTCCTTTCTTTCGGCGAGCTTGATGCGCGGATCAATCAGGGGGTAAACCAGATCCACCAGCAGGTTCATGAAGATTAAAAGAACACAATAAAATATGGTCACGCCGAGAATGACGGTGTAATCGCGGTTGTAAATGCTGGTCACGTAATGTTTACCCAGCCCGGGCACGGCAAAAATGTTCTCCACGACGAAGCTGCCGGTTAAGATACCCGCCACCAGAGGACCCAGGTAGGTGACTACGGGGATAATGGCATTCTTAATGCCGTGCACCCAGAGGATGCGCCGCCGGGGCAGCCCCTTGGCGATGGCAGTTTTCATATAATCCTGGCTTAGGACCTCGAGCATGCTGGAGCGCGTCAGGCGGGCGATGTATGCCGTCGGCAGGCCGGCCAGAGCGATGGCCGGCATGATCACGTGCTGGGGCGAACCCCATGTGGCCGAAGGAAGCAGGCCCCACTTGTACGACAGGAAATACATGAGCAGCGTTCCGATAACGAAGCTGGGCATGGCGATGCCGATGGTGCTAAAAAACATGACCAGGTAGTCAGGAAACTTGCTCTGGTGCAGCGCGGCCAGGATGCCGGAGGGTATCCCCAGGAACAACGCCAGCAGAATGGCCACGGTGCCCAGCTCCACGGAGACGGGGAATCGCTCCCTGATGATATCGTTGACCGTCATGCCGCGATACTTGTACGAAGGGCCGAGGTCACCCCTGATCAGGTGAGAAAGGTAATCAATATATTGAATGTGCAACGGCTGGTCCAGCTTGTACCTGGCCTCGATGTTTTTCCTAATTGCTTCCGGAAGTGCTTTCTCACGCTGGAAGGGACCGCCGGGTATAATATGCATGAATAAAAAGGTAACCGTAACCACAACCAGCAGAGCAGCCAGGGAATACAGCAACCGCCTAACTATATAGTTGAACAATTCCTTCTGCGCCCCCTTTTACCTAAAAACCGGAGAACGGACCATGCACCCGGCGGAAGCACTGCCAACCGGCCGGGGCAGGTCCGTTCCCCCCGTCTGAAGAGGTATGCCGTCATGATGCCCGATTTACGGCATACCTCTTACACTACACTACCAAGTGATGCTCAAAACCGCCCGCTACTCTTCGAGGTAAGCGGTTTTGAAGTCAAGCGCGCCGGTGGCCAGGTATAGATAGCCCTTCAGCTTGGTGCTCACCATCATGGGGTTGGTATAGTAGTAAATGGGCATGATGGGCATGGCTTCCATCAGGATGTCTTCCTGCTCGTGCAGCAACGGGATCCGGTCCTTCGGCTCGGACAGCTTCGTCAGCTGCTCGATGATCTCATCGTAGCGCGGATCGCCCCAGTTGCTGTTGTTGTTGCCGCCGCCGGTCTTCCACATGTCGAGGAAGGTGTTGGGCTCCACGTAGTCCCCGATCCAGCCGGCCCGGGCCACGTCGAAGTCACCCTCGTCGCGGGAGTTGAGGTAGACACCCCATTCCTCGTTGCGCAGGGTAATACCCTTGATGCCCAGGTTTTTCTCCCACATTTCCATGATCGCTTCGGCGATGATCTTGTGCATGTCATGGGTGTTGTAGAGGATTTCAAAGGGCGGGAAGCCTTCGCCGTTGGGATAGCCGGCGTCGGCCAGCAGCTCCTTCGCCTTTTCGAGATCCTCTTCGAAGTAGTCGCCGCCTACTTCGCGGAAGTCGGAACCCTCTTCCACGTCGGCTATTCCGGGAGGCACAAAAGCATAGGCGGGCATTTCGCCGCCCTGGGTCACTTCCTCAACGATGGCCTTGCGATCAATGGCCATGGTCAAAGCCTTGCGCACCCTCACATCATTAAAGGGCTCGTGAGCACAGTTGAAGATGTAGTAGTAGGTACCCAGGTAGGGGAAGATGTGCAGCTCGTCAGGCCGTTCCTCTCTCAGCCGCGGGATTTCCGCGCCAGGAACGGTATGGGTCATGTGAATTTCGCCGTTTTCAAACATGGTCAGCTCGGTGTTGATATCTTCAACGGTGTAGAAGACGAGCCGGTCCGCTTTCACCGCTCCGGCATCCCAGTAGTGCTCGTTGGGTTCATACTCCAGGCGGCCCTGCTCTCTCTTTACCAGCTTGAAGGGGCCGTTGACAATCATTGTTTCGGGCTTCAGGTGCCAGCCCTCGTTGTCGGCCTTCACCGTTTCCTGGTGCAGCGGATAATAGGTCGGGAAAGCGGTCAGGTCGAGGAAATACGGCGCACCCGAAACCAGCTTCACCTTGATGGTTTTATCGTCAATGACTTCAATGCCCACATCGTCGGCGCTGCCTTCGCCAGAGTAGTAGGCGGTCGCGCCCTCGATGAGGTCAAACATGTAGGCGTAGTCTGCAGCCATTTCCGGGTCCATGGCTCTCAGCCAGGCGAACTCAAAATCGTAGGCGGTCAGCGGATCGCCGTTGGACCACTTGAGGCCGTCGCGCAGGTAAAAGGTATACTCCTTTCCATCCTCGCTGACATCCCAATCCTCCGCACAGGCCGGCTGCGGCCTGCCATCCGCATCCAAGCGGGTCAAGCCTTCGTACATCTGCAGGGTCATGTGAAACTCGGGAATCCCGGTCATCAGGGCCGGGTCCAGCGTTTCGGGCTCAGTGCCTACGTTGTAGTAAATAACCTGCTCTGTCGCGGCCTTCTCCCCACCGCAACCGGCGACCAGCAGGGCCAGCCCCAGCAGAAGCGCGAGAACAACCACACTCTTTCTCAAGTTTTAACCCCCTTATTATAGTATTGTGGAATTAACAGAGTAAAGAGACAATTTAGCAAAATGCCTCAGGCGCCCCCTCCTTCCCCTGTACTTGTGGGTTATTTTATATTCACTTAAAAGTTATTAGTTCGATATATGTACTGATTTTCCTGCTAGGGGAATGAGAAAAAAGCATTTTAAAATCGAGGAACAAAAAAAGATGAGGAGCCTTGGACAAAAGCCCTCTTCTTTCACCTTATGGCCTTAGGGCGGAGAAGGTTAATCCCTGCTCTTTATACAAATGGTGCCGGAGACCGGGATCGAACCGGTACGGGTAGCTGTCTACCCGAGGGATTTTAAGTCCCTTGCGTCTGCCAGTTCCGCCACTCCGGCATAAAAAATGGAGGCGACACCCGGATTCGAACCGGGGATAAAGGATTTGCAGTCCTCTGCCTTACCACTTGGCCATGTCGCCTCGTCATGGAGCGGAAGACGGGATTCGAACCCGCGACCCTCGCCTTGGCAAGGCGATGCTCTACCACTGAGCCACTTCCGCATATATGGTGCCGAGACCCAGAATCGAACTGGGGACACGCGGATTTTCAGTCCGCTGCTCTACCAACTGAGCTATCTCGGCATTATGGCGGAGCTGACGGGAATTGAACCCGCGATCTCCGGCGTGACAGGCCGGCATGTTAACCGCTACACCACAGCTCCGTTGCAAGATTAGTATACACAAATGCTCTCAAAAAGTCAACATTTCAGGCGCAAACTTTTAATTTAAAGCTTATCCTTCCAGGCCGCTACGCGGATACATTAGTCTAGCTTGAGCGCTTTCTGCGTTTTCTCCTCCCTGGCAACCTGCTTCAGCCGGGAGAGGCGCTCTTCCTCGGCGGTGCTGTAGTAGATCAGGCTCTGCAGCTCGATGGTCAGGTCGGTATTGTGAATGTGGACCCCTTCGGGGGCGTGGAGCTTGGCCGGGGCAAAATTCAGGATTGCCGTGACCCCGTTTTCCACCAGCTTGTCGACAACTTCCTGGGCGGAATCCGCCGGCACTGTTATGATGGCCACTTTAATGTTATGCCTTTTGATAATATCCGGTGCCTGCTCAAAGGGGAGCACCTCGATATTGCAGATTTTCTGCCCGATTACCTTCGGATCCCGGTCAAAGGCGGCCACTATCTCCACGTAGGGATTCTTCAGCGCATTATAGCGCGTCAGGGCGGTCCCCAGGTGCCCGGCGCCGACAACGATGATCTTGGTTTTCTTATCCAGGCCGATTATCTTCAGCAGCTTGTCCCGCAGGAACTCGGTGTTGTAGCCCGTGCCCCGCGTTCCAAAGGCGCCGAAGTAGGTGAGGTCCTTGCGGATCTGCTCGGCGGAAAAGCCCGATTCCAGGCTCAGCTCCCGCGAGGAGACAATCTCCACGTCCCGGCGGATGAGATTGTCGAGAATGCGCAGGTAAACGGGCAGGCGCTTGATTACCGTTTTCGAGACATGGCGAGAATTCATTCCACTTTCTCCAGCCTTCCCTTTCCCGGCAGCCAGGCCGGGTTGGTAAAATGCCTAACGGCTAAACTTTTTCACTAGCAGCAGCTCCGGGGGCGGCTTCTCCCGGTTGAGCAGCCGGGCATGAACCACGCCAAAGGTGGAAGCGTCAAGGCCGCAGCAGTATTCCAGGAGGGCCTCTTTTTCTTTCTTCCCTTCCGCGTGGCCGGGGTAGAGCACCAGGGTGGCCAGGCCGCCCGGCTTCAGCAGCTGCAATGCCGCCGCCAGGCCCCGCAGGGTGCTCTCGGGGCGGGTTACAATGGAGTGGTCGCCCCCGGGAAGGTAGCCCAGGTTAAACATCACCGCGGCCACGGGCTCTTTTACGTAGGAGGCCATGGCCTCGTGGCCGGCATGGATCAGGTCAACCCGTTCCAGCAGCTTGTTTTTCCGCAGCAGTGCCGCCGTTTCGTCAAGCGCCGCCTGCTGTATATCAAAGGCGTACACCCGGCCGTCGGGGCCGACAAGCCGGGCCAGGAAAAGGGTGTCCCAGCCGTTGCCGGCAGTGGCATCCACGGCCCGGTCGCCTTCGCGCAGTACTTCGGCGACCTGCTTTTGCGCAATCTCCGTTATCCTGATCATGGGCCCAGGCTAAAAGAGCGGCACACCCCCAATAGCGCCCCTAGTAAAGCTCGACCTTTGACGAAATGATCTCCACGCTGCCCTCGTGTTCGATGAAGGACAGCACCTGCTCCATGACCCGATCGGCACTGCCGCTGTTCTGGCAGATGGCGGCCACGGCCAGCTCCGAGCGCTGCCATAGGTCCTGGCAGCCCACTTCGGCCATGGAGATATTGAAGCGATTGCGCAGGCGCTTGACCAGGCTTTGGATGACCTGCCTCTTCCTTTTTAAGGAAGCAGCCTGGGGAATATGGATTTCCAGCAGGCAGACGGCTACCCGGAAGGCCATCACTCCTCGGGGGCGGCTGCTCAGTGCACCAGCGGACCGCTATCCTCGGTATCTCCGAACCTGCTCGTTTCGGCCGACTGTTCTTCAACCAGCTCTTTAATGGAAAGGGTATAGGGAATTACTTTCTTATCAATATAGATGGGACAGCCCACCGTCAGCGAAAGCGCGATGGCGTCGCTGGGCCGGGCATCGAGCAGGAGCTCGCCGCTGGAAGTCTTCAAGTAGACCTCGGCATAAAAGGTGCTGTCCTTGATATCGTTTACCACTACCTTCTCCACGGTAACGTTGAGACGATCGCAGAAAGCCTTGAAGAGGTCATGGGTCATGGGCCGCGGCGTGACATGGCCCTGCAGCTTCAGCACAATGGCTTGCGCTTCCCAGAAGCCGATCCCTATGGGTAAAACCATCGTCTCTTCCATGTCTACCAGCAGGAGCAGGGGATTGTGCACAGCATCCAGGACTACCTCTTTAACCTTCACCGGAATCAATCCAGGACACCTTCTCTCGTTTGGATAAGCGGGTTGCATACGCTCCGCTTTCCTTGCACAAATTATAACTCAATTTTCTATTTAACTCAACCAAAGCCCGTTCATCGATCGCGTCAAGACACTGTAGGTTTAAAAGAACCTCACATTCAACTTAGATCGCCATTTGTTTGTTTAGTCCCTTTAATGCCATGCGGGTCAAGCTGCTTCGGCCATTGAAAAGGGGAACGTTG
>JAAZIN010000057.1 GCA_012800855.1 Bacillota bacterium | reverse complement strand
TTGCCGGGCTGATTTTATCTGCCGCTAAAGGGGCAACATATAACCGCAGATATCAATTACCGGCAGGTGTGGATGGTGTTGGATCAGGGCAAGCCTGATGGGACCGGCGGAAAAGGGAAAATATTTTACCTGGCCCGTCCCGCCTCCGGGGGCATGCGCAGCCACCTGGAGCAGCTGCTGCGCCGTTTCAGCCGGGACTACATTCTCTACCTGGGGGCGCCGCCGGAAAATGACCCCGCCATGACGGCGGGGCTCCCGGCAGATCGCCTCTTCCGGCTGCCTCTTTCCGGGGGCATAAGCCCGGCAGGCGACCTGCTTGTCTTCCAACGCCTCTGCGGGCTGCTGCGCAGGCTCCGCCCGGACCTGCTGCATATCCACGGCTTCAAGGCGGCGCTGGCCGGACTTCCCGCGGCGCGGCTGGCCCGCGTCCCCGTTTTAGTCACCGCGCACAACTACCCGGCCCACGGGGCTTTCCGCTATGTACCGGCGGCATGGAAAATCCTGGGCGACGGGAATACCCATTACATTGCCGTCTCCGGCGCCCTGGCCGGAGAACTGGCCGCCCTGGGCATTCCGCGGGAGCGGATCACCGTCATCCACAACGGCATCGACGCCGCGTCCTTCGAAGCGGCCGCCGCCGGGCGGCCGGCGCGGTTCCAGCCCGGAAGGGAGATGGTCGTGGGCACGGCCGCCCGCTTTGCCGTCCAGAAGGGCCTCTCCTATTTCCTGGAGGCCGCCGCCGCGCTGGCGCCGCTTTTCCCGCAGATGCGCTTCCTGGTAGCCGGCGACGGCCCAGAGCGGCCCGCCCTGGAGAGGCTGGCCTGCCGGCTGGGCCTCTCCGGTCGGCTCTCCTTCTGCGGCCACATTGACGATCTGCCCCGCCGCCTGGCCGGCGTGGACATCTTTGTCCTGCCTTCGCTCACGGAAGGGTTCTCCCTTGCGCTTCTCGAAGCTGCCGCCGCCGGCTGCGCCGTGGTGGCCACGCGGGTCGGCGGCATCCCCGAAGTGATTGTTAACTGGGTGCACGGACTCCTTGTCCCGCCGGCTGATGCCGTAGCCCTGGCCCGTGCCGTAGCTGCCCTGGCCCGCAACCCGGCGCTGGCCCGCCGCCTGGCCCTGGCCGGCTGCGAAAGGGTGAGGAGCCAGTTTACCCTTGAGCGGATGCTCTCCCGCACCGCCGCTCTTTACCGCCGGCTGGCCGCCGGGGGCGAGTGCCGGGCAGCCAAAACCGGCCGCCCTGAGGTGGTCCGGTGAGCGCAGCGCCCGGGAAAGAGTCCGGCTGCGGCAGGAAGCTGCTTGCCGCCCTCGCCGCTGCGTCGGCGGTTTTGGGCATCGCTGCCTTTTTGCTTTTCCAGTGGGTTCGCCCTGCAGATGAACCTTGGCTTCCCCTTGAGGGTGCTGCCGCAAAGGGAGAGGGGAGGGTTATCCTGCTGCTAGCGGACCGGCTCTCGTACGGCGATCTCCGCCGCGCGGCGGGGCCGCACCTGGCCCGGCTTCTTAAGAAGGGCGCCGCTGCCCTGATGAATGTGCGCACCGGGCGGGGGGGCAGCGAAAGCGGCTACCTGAGCCTCGGCGCCGGGGCCCGGGCGGCGGCCGGAGCGGAGGGGAGAGAGGCCTTCCAAAGGGGCGAGCACTTCGCGGGGGAGCGGGCCGAGCTGGTCTTCGAGCGCCGCACCGGGAAGGCTCCCCGGGGAGCGATCTTTCACCTGCACGCCGCCGCGCTGCAGGAGAAGAACGACGAGCTTCCCTACCCCGTGGCGGTGGGACTGATGGGGGAGATGCTCAAAAAAAGGGGTTTTAACGCCGCGGTCTGGGGCAACGCCGACGGGGCTGCCCCCAATCGCAGCGCCGTGATGGCGGCCATGGATGCCGGCGGTGAGGTTTTTGCCGGGGCCATAGGCAGGGAGATGCTGCTGGAAGACCCCCTTTACCCCTTTGGCCTGCGCACGGATGTGGATGCCCTTGCCGCCGCCGTGGCTGAGAACTTGGCCCTGGCGCACCTGCACGTGGTGGAATTCGGCGACAGCAGCCGGCTTGACGATTACTGGCCCAACCTGGCTCCGGCCAGGGGAGAGGAGCTGTTTCAAAAAACTATGGCGAACCTGGATCGGCTGCTGGGCCGGTTGCTGCCCCTCGCCGAGGAGGAGGGTGCCGCCCTCATCCTTCTGGCGCCCTCGCTGCCGCTGAACCGCCCGGCAGGAGGAGAGCAGCTGGCCCCCTTCCTACTTGCTGTCCCCGGCCTGGGCCCCGGCCTGCTGCGCAGCGCCGCCACCCGCCGCCCGGGCCTGGTGCAGAATACTGACCTCGTTCCCCTCGTCCTGGCGCTGCTGGAGGGCGGCGGCGAGGATGCCCCCTCCGGCCCGGCCCCGGGCTCCTCCTTCGACCTGCTGCCCCGTGAAGATACGCTTGATTTCCTGGATCGCTTCAGCAGCCATACCGCGCTGGTGTTCAGCCAGCGCTCTCCGCTGCTCAAGGGCTACGTGGCCGTCCTTGTGGCCACTCTCCTGGCCGCCCTGGCCGGGCTGCTGCTGAAGGCAGGCCCGCTGCTGCCCCTCCTCTCCCTGGGGATCCGGATACTGCTCTTCGTCCCCCCGGCGCTGCTTCTTCTCCCCGGGCTGACCGCCTTTCCCCGCCCGGCCGCCTGGCAGAGCGGCCTCCTTCTTTTCGGCGCGTCGCTGCTGCCGGCCTTGCTGCTTCATCCCCTGATGCACCGCCGCCGCCATCTCTACTGGGCCGTGCTGGGCTGGAGCATCGCCCTGGCCCTGCTCATCGACACCCTGGCCGGGTCTCCCCTGCAGCAGCTCTCCGCCTTCAGCTACGATCCCGCCGGCGGGGCGCGCTATTACGGGATGGGCAACGAGTACATGGGCGTCCTCATCGGCGCGGCCCTGCTGGGGACGGCCTCCCTGGCGGTCTTTGTCTCCGGGGAGAGCGCCCCGCCGCGCCGGGAAATTGCTTCCGCCCTGCTGGGGGCGGCAATCCTTGCCTTCTACATCCTCATCATCTTTGTCCTCGCGGCGCCCAATTTGGGGGCCAACCTCGGCGGCACCCTCTCGGCGGCGGTGGCCTTTGGCGTGGCCTGGGCGGAGCTGTCCGGGGCGGAGGAGCGGAAAAAAAAGGCGCTCTGCCTCGCCGTCTTTTTGCTCCTGGCCGCGGGCTTGCTCTTTCTCCTCAATCTCTGCCTGCCCCAGCTCCCGCCTTCCCACGTGGGCCTCTTCGGCGAAACGGTAGCGGCGCGCGGCCCGGATGCTTTTTGGGAGACGGCCGCGCGCAAGATGAGCATGAATTGGAAGCTGGTGCGCTACTCCATCTGGGGGCGGGCCCTGGTTACCCTGGTGGGGCTCAGCGTGGTCCTTTCCTTTTACCCCGGCGGGCTCCGGCAGCGCCTGCGGAAGGAACATCCCGACCTTGCCGGCGGCTCCGCCGCCGCCCTGGCCGGCGCCGCCGCCGCCCTGCTGACCAACGATTCCGGGGTGGTGGCGGCGGCGACGATCCTTCTTTATGCCGTGCCCCCGCTTCTCGTCACGGCCATGCAGAAAAGCTGCTCCCCGGGGCAAGATAGGGGTAGAGCCAACAGGCGGCAGGATTAACCGGCATTCAATGGAATATCTTAGCATGGACATTTAAACCGAGGGAGGTTTGCCATTTGACAGCGGACAGTTACGGCACGGTGCTGCCCAACGGGATCCGGCTCACCTTTATCCCGGCGGCAAAATTCAAGACCATCAGCATGGCCCTCTTCATTCACCAGGAGCTTTCGGCGGATAAAGCCACCCTCACGGCGCTGCTGCCCTCGGTGCTGGAGCGGGGCAGCCGCCTCTATCCTGACAACATGGCCCTGCGCCGGGCGCTGGAAGAGCTTTACGGCGCCGAGCTCTCCACGGACGTGCACAAGAAGGGCGAGCGGCACCTCCTCTCCTGCTCGCTGGAGATGATCCACGGGAAGTACGTGGGCGAGGGCGAGCAGATGCTGCGCCGCGGCCTCTCCATCCTGGGGGGAATCATGGGCGATCCCCTGGTGGTGGACGGCGGCTTCAAGGAGGAGTATGTGGCCCAGGAGAAGGAGCAGCTGGCCAACCTGATCCGGGGCCTGATTAACGACAAGGCTCTCTATGCCGTGGAAAGGTGCCTGCAGATCATGTGCGCCCGCGAGAGATACGGGGTGTTTAAATACGGCCGCCTCGAGGACCTGGAACGGATCAGCCCCGCCTCTCTCTGGCGCTACTACCGCGAGATCCTTTCGGCCAACCCGGCGGAGCTCTACGTCGTGGGGGATCTGGAGGCGCGCCAGGTGGAGGCGGCGGCCCGGGAGGCGATCTACTTCCACCGCGGGCCGCAGCGGGACGGACTGCCGGAAACGGAGGTTTACGTGGAGCCCTCCGAGGTGAGCTTTGTCGAAGAGCGGCTACCGGTGGAGCAGGCCAAGCTGGTCATGGGCTACCGCACCAATATTGCCTACCGCGACCCCCTCTACATTGCGCTCGTGGTCTACAACGGCATCCTGGGAGGCTTCCCGCATTCCAAGCTTTTCCTTAACGTCCGCGAAAAGGCCAGCCTGGCTTACTACGTCTACTCCCGGCTGGAGCGGCACAAGGGCATCTTGCTCATCTCCGCCGGCATTGATGGGAGCAAGTATGAACAGGTGCGGCAGATCATTGAGCAGCAGGTGGAGGCGATGGCCCACGGGCAGATCAGCGACGTGGAGCTGGAGAACACGCGCCGGGGGCTCATCAACCAGCTGCGCGCCGGGGAAGACAACCCCTACCAGTTCATCAACCGCCAGCTGGACGGTGAGGTTGGCGGGAGGCACTACACGATAGACGAACTCATCCGGGGGATCGAGGAGGTCGGCCCGGAGGAAATAAAAGCCGCAGCAGAGAAGATCCGGCTCGATACGGTTTACCTGCTGCAGGGCGAAGAAAGGACGATGCCGCATGGCCATTAAAAGCCGCCACAGCGTGCGTGAATTCAGCGAACTTCAGGAGAAGCTGTTCTGCTATACCATCTATCCCGGCATGCCGCTCTACGTTCTGCCCAAGCCGGGCTACCAGAAAAAGTACGCCATCTTTGCCGCCCATTTCGGCTCCATCGACAATCGCTTCCGGGTGGACGGCACGGGCGAAGAGCTCATCCTTCCCGAGGGGGTGGCCCACTTCCTGGAGCACAAGCTCTTCGAGGACGAGCGGGGCAATGTTTTTGACCGCTTTGCCGCTTATGGGGCTTCTTCCAACGCCTTCACCAGCTTTACCTATACCGGCTATCTCTTTTCCACCACGGATCATTTTCCTGAATGCCTCGAGCTGCTGCTCGATTTTGTGCAGGAACCCTACTTCACTGAAGAGACGGTGAGCAAGGAGCAGGGCATCATCGGGCAGGAGATCCGCATGTACGAGGACGATCCCGAGTGGCGGGTTTACTTCGACCTGATGCAGTCGCTCTACCACCGCCACCCGGTGCGCGAAGATATTGCCGGCACGGTGGAGAGCATTGCCAGGATCACGCCGGAGCTGCTCTACCACTGCTACCGCCGCTTTTATCACCCCGGCAACATGGCCCTTTTCGTGGCCGGCGATGTCGACCCGGAGCAGGTGCGGCGGCAGGTAGAGGAAAACATCGCCCGGCGCAACTACAGGGAGCTGGGCGAGATTGTGCGGCTGCAGCCGAATGAGCCCGCGACGGTGGCGCGGCAGCGCATCACCCGAGAGATGGTTGTCTCGGAGCCGCTCTTCAACCTGGGCTTCAAGGACCCTGCGGTAACGCGCCTGGAGGGCGACGCGCTGCTGCGCCGGGAGAGCGCCATGGAGATCATGCTGGACATGATCTTCGCGCCCAGCGAGCCGCTGTTTAACGAGCTATACGAGGATACGCTCATTGACGACCGCTTCAATGCCGGCTACACCGCCGAGAAAAGCTACGCCTTCGTCCTTATCGGGGGGGAGACCAGGGACCCCGAACAGCTTTACGAGCGCATCATGGAGGCCATTGCCAGGGCCAAGCGGGTGGGGTTCAGCGCGGAGCAGTTCGAACGCCACCGGCGCGATCGCCTCGGCAGCTTCATGCGCCGCTTCAACTCCCTGGAGTTTATTGCCAACAACTACCTGGCCTATCTCTTCCGGGGCACAGACCTCTTCAACTACCCGGCCGTCCTGCGGCAAATCACCCTGGAGGAGGTGCAGTTGCTCCTGGAAGAGGTCCTCGTTCCCGAAAGGCACGCCGTCTCCATCATCCTCCCGAAAAAGTCCTGATGGCGGGCTTCCACGCCCGCCCGAGGGCGGCCCATGAGCCACCCCTTCAACCTCCAGGGGTAATCGGGCATCGTAAAATTGTCAGGGCGGGGCACCGCCCCGCCCGCCGTAGGTCCCCCCCTTTGCCAAAGGGGGCGGGGCATAGTGAAAATCGTAAGGGCGGCGTTCCATCCCCGCCCCTTGTACAATTTCGGTAAACGCTGCTCAGCTCAACCGGTTGCCGCATTCCCCGCAGAAGCGGGTCCCGGCGGGGCTTTTCGTGCCGCAGCGCTCGCACTTGATCATGCCCAGGGGGGCGCCGCAGTTGTTGCAGAACTTGCCCTGGCCCGAGGGCTTGCCGCATTGAGGACAGAGGGTCTGCTTGCTTTCGATCTCACCGTGGAAAACCTGCGTCTGCGAGGCCTTCTCCTCGATGTCCTGCACCATCTTTTTGGCCCGCGCCGAGGCCACCTCCACGTTCACCCGCGGCGCGCACTCCACGCAAAGGCCCTCCTGCTCGTTCCAGTCGTTGTCGCAGACCCACTTGCGGCACTTGGGGCAGCGGGTGGAAATGGCCCTTGGCCTCATTCTGGGCGATGGCGAAGGCCTCTTCGTGCTCCCGGTGCCATTCGGGGGACATTCCATGGAAGCGCTCGCTCAGTATGTTGGTGCCTCGCTCCGCGCCGTAGCCGAGGTTGTACTGGCCGGCCATCTGGCTTACCGTGCTGATGATGCTGCCGATGTTGCGGAAGAGGCGGCCTTTTTTGTAGGTTTTCGACTCGATGAACCTGGTCTTGTAGCCTTCCTGGCAGAGGTCGCAGTAAAAGGTAAACTGGAACCCGGCCTCGGTGCTGTTATCCGCAAAATTGTCGGTAAAGGGTTGAAGCGGCATACCCATTCCTCACTTTCTTGCAGTTTTTAAAGGCTTCCCGCAGTAGATGCAGTTCTTACCTAACGGCGGCTGCTCTTTCCGGCATCTGCGGTGGGGGCAGACCACCGTGAGACGGCGGTCGCAGTGCTCGCAGTAATCGCCAAAAAAAGTGCTTTTCCCGCAGCCCGGGCAGAGGCACTTCAGCTCCAGCCCGCAGCTGTTGCAGACCACGTAATCCTTTTTTATGGGATTCCTGCACCTGGGGCAGCGCAGCTGCAGGGGGTCGACTTTGCCGCACAGGGGACAGCTGTTCGAATCAGGTGGGATTAACCTGTCGCAATGGCGGCAGGGTTGCATGTAGCCCGGCAATGGATCACCTCCTCCGGCACCTTCAATATCTCTACTGGGATGGCTCAGCGCTGCTCTTTGCGCCATACCTCGTCATCGTTTTCCGCGCTTGAGTTGAAGCGCAGCAGATTGTACACATCCTCCCGCCATTGCTCTGGTGAGGAATGGGTCACTCTGCCGATAAAGCGGGCCCGCAGCTCCCGCAGGGCCGGGAGCTTGTTCACCGCGTAAAAATATTTCAAGTAGCGCGGCTCCCGCAGCCTTTCGTCGGGAAGGTATACCGGCTCACGCCGGAAATTTATGGACAGCATGCCGCGATTAATCTCTTTCAGCAAGGCTTCCGCTTCGCGGTGCACCGTGGAGAGATCGCGGCAGCGCCGGTAGTCGCCCCGGCTCATGAGCCTGAAAAAGTAGGTCGCCTGCCCGCCGCCCTCGCCGGCGGAGAACGACTCCATGGCCACGGCGTTGCCGGGTTTATCCGGCTCCGTGCTGTAAATGGGAATCAGGAACCAGAGATAGAGGCCGCTCAGGTCGCCAAGCAGCCCTTTTTTGATCCCGATGCAGATCCTCTCCTGCTGACCCAGAGCTTTCAGGTAATTATATGATGCGCCTGCCGACGATGATACGATTTTTTTCTCCAGCTCCTCCCAGATGACAGGCGAGATGGCTTCGATTTCCCGGCGGCTGGCAGCCTTGCCGTCCCGGAGAAGGGCGGCGGCCTTTCTCAAAAGGGAGGGCTCCACCGCGGGAAGCAGCTCCTGCAGGGTTTTCCCCGTCTCCTGGTTTAACTTGTGCCTGGCTTCGGCAAGGGCCTTGGCGAAGGGATCCAGGTGCGGGCCCATCATGAAAAAGGTAATTCTATGCCCTGCGGAGGTGATCACGGCAAGGGCATAGTCTTCCGCCGCCACCTCTTCAATGTCTGCAAAGGGGATGCGCAGGGGATCTTCCACCTGGGGAATGACGACCAGGGCGGTTTCGTAGACCCGCGGTTCGCAGGGCCCGCCATGCAGGAGCGCGCCCTTTTCATCCTCGTATCTGTACTCGCCCTGCAGGCCCGCCTTGATCACCTTCTCCTGCATGAGCATATCCTTTAAGATCACTTCGCCGCGCAGCCGGTAAAGGATGCGCAGGCAGTCTTCAAAATTGTAGCCGAGATCAAAAAGGAGTATCTTTTCGCCTGATGCCAAAGAGAGGCCGATCCGGTAATCGCCAGGGTTGATCTGCATGATTTCCCGGTAGGTGAGGGCAAGCGTCGCGCCGCTCAGCGGCAGCAAAACGAATTCTTCCCGCCACAGTTCCAGAGTGGCTTCTCCGCTGCTGATTTCGGCTCCACTTTCATCGAGCAGGGTGCAGCTGCACCGGCAAGCCATCACCGGGGCCTTTTCCCGTTCCTGCTCCTGTTCTTGTCCCGCTTCTCTTGAGTTCTCCTCGGGTGTCACCTCCACGGCCCCCTTTACTGCTGATGACTTAAAATTCAACGTCCGCCAATTATCTCCTTGCAGCTGCCAAAATTTTTTCCCGGGCCGCTGCTTGCCCGCAGCTCCGCATGGCTGCCCCCAGTTTTTCACTTCCAACCTCTCACCTCTCACCTCTCAAATTCTTGCCATGCGGAAGCGGTTGCGCTACAATAAAAGGAAAATGCGTGCACATAAATGTGCACATACATGCACATGCAGGGGGAGGGAATCATGCATCCATTTGTCCAATACGTCAATCCCTACCTGGGCGATCTGCTCCGGAACATAGCCCTGGACAAAACCTTTGTCCGGGGCGAAGGCTGCTACCTTTACGACCAAAACGGCAGCTGCTACCTTGACTGCATCGCCGCCTACGGGGCGCTGCCTTTTGGCCACAACCCGCCCGAAATCTGGGCAGCGCTAGACGAATTTCGCCTGGTGGGGGAACCCAATTTCATCCAGCCATCCTACCTTGACGCCGCCGGTGCCCTGGCGCAGCGGCTGGTGGAGCTGGCCCCGCCGGGGCTGCGCCATGTTACCTTCACCAACAGCGGCGCCGAGGCGGTGGAGGCGGCGCTGAAGCTGTGCCGCTCCGCCACGGGGCGGAAGGGAATTTTGTCCACGCGAAACAGCTTTCACGGCAAGACCCTCGGCGCGCTTTCTGTCACCGGAAACCCCGCCTACCAGGCTCCCTTTGGCGCCCCGGTGGAAGGATTTGATTTTGTTAAATACGGCGATCTTGACGCCGTCGAAGAGAAAATTAGCCGGGCGCCGGAGAAATATGCCGCCTTCATTGTGGAGCCCATCCAGGGCGAAGGGGGGATCGTGGAGCCGCCTCCCGGCTATCTCGCTGGGGCCAGGGAGATCTGCTCCCGCTACGGCGTTCTGCTGGTGCTGGATGAGATCCAGACAGGCCTGGGGCGGACGGGGTGCCTTTTCGCCTGCGAAGAGGAAGGAGTGGCGCCCGACCTGCTGCTGCTGGCCAAGGCCTTAGGCGGTGGCCTTCTGCCCATCGGCGCCTGCCTCAGCAGCGAGGCGGCGTACAACCGTGCCTTTGCCCTGAAGCATTCCTCCACCTTTGCCGGGAACTCGCTGGCCTGCCGGGTGGGCCTTCGGGTGCTGGAGCTTCTCACCGCCAACGGCTCGGCGCTGCTGGAGGAGGTAAGAAAGCAGGGGGCGCTGCTTAAAGAGGGGCTCCTGGCCCTGCAGGAAAAATACCCGCACATCATTCGCTCCGTGCGGGGGCGGGGGTTGATGCTTGGCCTGGAGCTGGGGATGGAGCGGCGCCGCTTTGCCGGCAGCCTGCTGGGGATCGCCGCCGAGCAGGAGCTCATGGCCCCGGCCCTCTCCGCGTACCTGCTGAACCGGGAGAAGATCCGCGTGGCGCCCACGCTAAACGGCGGCCGGGTTATCCGCATTGAGCCGCCACTGACGATTACCGCCGCGCAGTGCCGCCGTGCTCTGGAGGGCATCGCCAACTCGCTGGCGGTGCTGCATGAGGGCAATGCGGCGAAGTTTTTTTCCTTCCTCGTTGCAGATGAATGGCAGGGTTCCGCGTCGGAGCCGGTGCCGCAAATGACGGTCAAAGCTCCCGGGGATGAGAAGGCGGCCTGCGCAGGAGATGCCGCGGATCCTGTCCTTGAAGATGCTTCTGCCAACGATGCCGGGCGCTTTGCTTTTCTCGTGCACCCGCTGGATCTGCAGAACTACTGCCAGTTTGATGCCAGCCTGCGCCTCTTCAGCGACGAGGAGCTGGCCCGGCTGGCGGAGAAGTGGAGCAGCCTGGTGCGGCCCTTTGTCATCTCCCAGATGAACATAAGATCACAAAGCGGCGCCAGGGCCCGCGGCGAATTCATCGTGGTCACGCGCACCGCCGCGGAACTGGCCCGGATGCCCCGCGCGGAGGCGCTGCAGGAGTTGCGCGAAGCGCTGGCGCTGGCCCGGGAGGGCGGCGCCGGCATCGTCGGCCTAGGCGCCTACACCTCCGTCGTCTCCGGGGGCGGGCTCTATCTTAAAGATGAAGGGATTCCCCTGACCACGGGCAACAGCTACACCGTGGTCTCGGCGGTGGAGGCCGTCAGCGCGGCTTGCGCCAGGCTGGGCATCCCGCTGCAGCACAGCACCGCGGCCATTGTGGGGGCCGCCGGATCCATTGGCAGGGGGGTGGCCCTGCTGCTTTCCGAGGCCGTGGGCGGGCTGGTGCTGGTGGGGAACCCGCAAAGCCAAAACCAGGCCGCCGGCCGGCGCATCCTGGGAGTGGCGGCGGAGATCTGCCGCTACCTGGCGGGGCTGCTGCAGGCGGGGCGCCATTTCCCCGCCGGCAGCCTCGGCGACCGCCTCTCCCGCTGCGGGGAGCTGCCGCCGCCGGAGGCGTCCCTCGATGAGTTCATCGCCTTTGCCCAATCCACCGCCTGCCGGAACGGGGCCATGGGGATCACCACCTCCCTAGAGGAGGCCCTTGCCGGTGCCGGCATTGTTGTCTGCGCCACCAGCAGTCGCGAGAAGCTCATCCAGCCGGGGGATCTGCCGCCGGGCGCGGTGGTCTGCGACATCTCGCGGCCGCCCAATGTGAGCGCCGCGGTGGAGCGGGAGCGCCCCGACGTGCTGGTCATCGACGGCGGCGTCGTGGAACTGCCCGGGCGCCCCGACCTGGGCTGGAATTTCGGCTTCCCCAGGGGGCTGGCCTACGCCTGCATGGCCGAAACGATGATGCTGGCGCTGGAGCGACATTACCGCCACTTCAGCCTCGGTTCGACGGGGGTGAACCTGGATTCCATCCTGCAGACCCGCCGGTGGGCCGCCCGCCATGGCTTCCGGCTGGCCGGCCTGCGCAGCTTCGACCGCCCCTTGAGCGAAGCCCGCTGGCAGCGGCTCCTCGCCGCCCGCCAAAATCAGATGTGGGAGGCCAGCGGTTAGAAAAGAAAAGCTGTTTACAGGTGGGGGGGTCCTTTTAGGACACCCCCCACTAGCTTCAGCGAAGCACGTCCCCATTATCCTACTGTTGCTCCACTTCTTATGCATTTGGACTATGGAAATAATCTAAAAACACTTGACAACTGCTTTGCTTACAGGTTATAATGCAGTAAACACGCGTTTACAGCGGGGTTGACATGAAAAAGACTCTGCTCAACAGTGAAGACATTGCCAGGCTGGCCGGAGTTTCCCGGAGTACCGTTTCCCGGGTGATCAACAATTACGCCAACGTGCCTCCCGAAACCAGGGCACGGGTGGAGAAGGTGATCAAGGAATACGGCTACGTGCCCCATGCCTCGGCCAGGTCCCTTGCCGGCAAGAGCAACAAGGTCATCGGCCTCTTCATTACCAACATCGGAGCCAATCCCCAAACAAGGGTTTTCGAGAACGCCTACTTCTCGCCCTTCATGGCGGCGGCGACCGATTATGCCGCCGAGCTGGGCTATAACCTGCTCGTGCTGATGGTAAACCGGAAAAGCGACTTCACCAGGATCCACAACCTCTTTTACAACCGCACCCTTGACGGGGGCATTTTTATCGGCGTGCCCAACAACTCTCCGGACGTCTTTGACGTGGTCAACGCCGGCTTCAAGCTGGCCATCATTGACCAGGAGGAATGCGACGGCAGGCTGAAGGAGTGCCCCATCATTGTCAACTCCGACAGTTATGCGGGGGCCTACCTGGCGACACGGCACCTCATCGAGCTGGGCCACCGCCGCATTGCCCACATCGCCGGCGATCTAAAAAAATACTCCGGCATAAAGCGGCTGGAGGGCTTTAGGCAGGCCATGCACGACGCCGGCCTTCCCGTTGATGACAGCTGGGTGGTTCAGGGAGACTTTACCGAGGAGAGCGGCCTGGAATGTGTTCAGCAGCTCTTTAACCGCTCCGGCTCCCCTGTGACGGCCATTTTCGCCTCCAACGATGCCATGGCCATCGGGGCAATGAAGGGCCTCAAGAGCATGGGGCTGAACATTCCCGGCGATGTCTCCCTCGTGGGCTACGATGACATCCACATTGCCAGCTACATTTCGCCATCCCTAACCACGGTGCGGAGTTCCATTCTGGCCATGTCCTCTGCCGCCGTGAATAACCTGATCCAGCTCATTGAAAACGGGTCCAGTGAGTCCCATTACATCACCATACCGGCAGAGTTGATGGTCAGGGAATCTACGGCGAAAGCAAGGTGAGAGCTGCAAAAAAGTAAGACAGGCATCTTCTGCGGCCCATAGCAACGATTTCCAGCGATTGCTGCTCCCAAACAGCCAACCTGCATGTTGTTCCGCAAATCCCAACTGCTGCTCCACGGTCATACCTGTTCGTCTCCAAATTTCATTGTACAAACTCATCCTCGCAATAGAGGGAAAAAAATGGCCTTTCTGTGAAAGCGCGTTCACGGGCTGTATGATCACTGGAGGGGGTGATGCCGGACAGCTTGCGGCAGAGAGAACGGCAAAGGGGGGAGTGACCTCGGCACAAGAGGTCGGAAAGGCACAGGGTTGTCTATGGGGTTAAAACAAAAATAAAGCACAGGAGGGCATTGGAATGAGAAGGTTGTGGATCTGGCTTGCGGTCCTGGCTGCGGCGGCGCTCTTAATGGCCGGATGCGGCGAAGGAAAGCAAGAGGGTGGCACTATCACCGTCTGGGCCTTCAACGATGAGTTTGACCAGATGATCCCCATGTTCGAAGAAGCCTATCCCAACATCAAGGTGGAATTCACCAAGATTCCCAGCGATGAAATCGTGACCAAGCTGGAGGCGGTTCTGGAAACCGGCGTGGGCGTGCCCGATGTCTTTGTCGGAGAGCAGGCCTGGGTCAAGCGCTGGATCGACATGGACGTCTGGGAGAATCTCTCCGCCGAACCCTACAATGCGGAGGAGCTGGCCAAGGATCATTTCGAGTACGTGAAGGACTATGTCAGGGATAAGGATGGCAACCTGAGGGCGCTTACCTGGCAGGCCACTCCGGGCGCCGTCTTCTACCGGAGAAGCCTGGCCAAGGAGGCCTTCGGCACCGACGACCCTGAAGAGATCTCCGCCATGATGAAGGACATGGATTCCTTCATTGAAATGGGACGCACCCTGAAGGAGAAAACCGGCGCCGCCCTTGTTCCCGGGGTCAACGACATCCAGCGCCTCTTCTTCTTTAACAAGAAGCAGCCCTGGGTGGTGGATGGCAAGCTGGTCATCGAAGACATCGTCCTCGAATTCCTCGATGTGGCCAAGACGCTCCGCGACGAAGGGCTTGACGGCAAGCTTGACATGTGGACGGATGAGTGGTTCACCGGCATGAACGGGAATGTCTTCAGCTACGTGCTGCCCACGTGGGGCCTCTTCTTTGTCCTCGAGCCCAATGCCGAGGAGGTATTTGGCGACTGGGCCGCGGCGCATGGGCCCGCTTCGTACATGTGGGGCGGTACCTGGCTGGGCATCGCCAAGGCCTCCCAGAACAAGGCGCTGGCCTGGGAGTTCGTCAAGTACATCACCACCAACAAGGAATTCCTGAAAAAGTGGGCCCTGGAGTCCGGCGACTTTGTCTCCGACATGGCCGTGGTGGAAGAGATCGTGGGCGACTACTCCCGCGAATTCCTGGGCGGGCAGAACCACTACGCCTACTTCTACGAGGAGGCGAAGCGGCTAGGCGCAAGCGGCTGGGCCGAAAGAGTGACCGCGTATGACGAGGATATCCAGAACTCCTTCCTGGAAGCGCTCCAGGAATATGTCGTCGGCAACAAGACCAGGGAGGAGGCGCTGGAGTACTTCAAGGAGCTGGTGAAAACGCAGTACCCGGAGATCACTGTCGAGTAGGCGCTGCCGATGCCTTGACGGATGGGGGCATCACTTGCGGGTGCCCCCATCCCAACCCAAAGATAAACCTGGGGGCTTGGGTTAAGTGAGAAAAAAGGAAAATTATGGATACCTGTTTATAGCGCCCTTTTTTATCGTGTTTATTTTGCTCCAGCTCTATCCCATTATCTATACCTTCTACCTTAGCTTTACCAACTTGAGCAGCGCCAACCCGGGCGGGGAATGGGTGGGCTGGGCCAACTATGCCCGCCTGCTTACGGATCAGTTTTTCCACAAGTCCATCGTAAACACCTGGCGCATCTGGATCATGAATTTCATCCCCCAGCTGATTTTTGCGGTCATGCTGGCGGCCATTCTTACCCGGGCCCGCATCAGGGGCGCTTCCATCTTCCGGGGCATCTATTTCCTGCCCAACCTGGTCACGGCGGCCTCGGTGGGCATCCTCTTCAACGTGATGCTGGGCTGGCAGTCGGGAACGATCAACCAGATCCTGGTGGCGCTGGGGATAATCGATGAAGCCAACAAGATCCATTTCCTGGCCAGCGGGGCCTGGACCAGCACCTTTGTTTCCCTCATCCTCTGGTGGATGTGGTTCGGCCACAGCATGATCCTCTTCATGGCGGCCATGGTGGCGGTGCCGCAGGAATACTACGACGCCGCAGCGGTGGACGGCGCCGGCGCCTGGCAGTCTTTCTGGAAGATCACCCTGCCCCTCATCCGCCCCATCATGATCTACGTGCTGGTGACCTCCCTCATCGGGGGCCTGAACAACTTCGACATCCCCTTCGTGATCGGAGAAGGGCAGAACCTGGGGACCGGCGGGCCGGAGAAGTCCATTCTCACCATGGTCATGCACATGTACAACCTGGCCTTTACTGCCGGCCGGCAGCGCGGCTACGCCGCGGCCATCGCCGTGACCCTCTTCGTCATGGTGTTAATATTCTCCCTCATCATCTTTAAGCTGATGACCAGGAGGGAAGAGATGGCGGGCCGGGTGCTGCCCCGGCCATGAACTGCTCCGGGGACGCTGCGGCAAAGAGCGGTAACGAACTGAATAGAGAAGGTGAACCCAATGCAAGAACATGTTCTCCCTGCGGTGCCGGCCAGGGCAAAAGAGAGAAAGGCGGTAAAGCCAGCCCGGAGGTTGAAGCCGGGCCAGGTCGTGGGCCGCATCTTTCTCTACCTCTTTCTCATTTTGCTGGCCGTGATCTGCTTCACCCCCTTCTACCTGATGATTATCAACGCCACGCGCTCCACGGTGGAGATAAACCGGGGCTTGAGCCTCATCCCCGGAAAGTCGCTCATTGACAACTACATCACCATGCAGCAGTCCATGAATATCTGGAGAGGCTTCCTGAACAGCTTGATTGTGGCCGTTCCTTCCACCCTGCTGGCAGCATATTTCGGGGCCCTGACGGCCTATGCTTTCTCCAAGTTCAACTTCAGGGGGAACCGGGCCCTTTTTTGGGTCGTGCTGGGCACGATGATGATCCCGGTGCAGCTGGGGATCATCGGCTATTTCCAGATGGCGGTGACGCTGCGCCTGGTCAACACCTACTGGGTCCTCATCCTGCCCTCCATCGCCACCGGCTCCACCGTCTTCTTCCTGAAGATGTACATGGACGCCAACCTGGACAGCGCCTTGCTGGAGGCGGCACGGGTGGACGGGAGCAGCGAGCTGGGCATCTTTCATCGCATCGTCCTGCCCATTTCGCTGCCCGGCATCGCCACCATGTCCATCCTCAATTTCATTTTTACCTGGAACAACTACTTGACCCCCCTGGTGATGCTCTTCGACAAGGATAAGTTCACCCTGCCCATCTTGATCGCCCTGGTCAAGGGCACCTACAAGCAGAACCTGGGCGCCTCCTACCTGGCGGTGGCCATATCCATAGTGCCCATCATGATCGCCTTTGTTTTGTTCTCCAACTACATTATCGCCGGAGTCACTGCCGGAGCACTTAAAGAGTAGGGCAAGGAACGCTTTTAAAAAGATTGCCTTTATCACTACTTGAAGAGGAGCAAGAATGAGCAGATACGGTCACTTTGACGACACTCGCCGCGAATATGTCATTACCAGGCCTGATACGCCGCTGCCCTGGATCAATTACCTGGGCTGCGAGAAATTTTTCGGGATCATCTCCAACACCGCCGGGGGCTACAGCTTTTACATGGATGCCCGGCTAAGGCGGCTGACCCGCTACCGCTACAACAATGTACCTATCGATACGGGGGGCCGCTACCTCTACATCAAGGAGGGGGAACTGGTCTGGAACCCCGGCTGGAAGCCTTGCTGCACCGCGCTGGACGGCTATTCCTGCCGCCACGGGCTGGGCTATACCGTTATCAGCGGGGAGAAAAACGCCCTGCGGGCGGAGTTGACCTTCTTCGTGCCGCTGGGCGAGGACATGGAGATCTGGGCGCTGCGCCTGCAAAACCTGGACCGGCGTCCCAAAAAAGTGCAGCTTTTCTCCTTCGTGGAGTTCTGCCTCTGGGATGCCCTCGATGACATGATTAATTTTCAGCGCAACTTCAACACCGGAGAGGTGGAGGTGGAGGGAAGCGTCATCTTCCACAAGACCGAGTACCGCGAGCGGCGCAGCCACTACGCCTACTTTGCCTGCAGCGAGGCCATCGATGGCTTTGACACCTGCCGCGATTCCTTCATCGGCCTGCACCGCGGCTTTGCCGCTCCCGCCGCCGTGCTGGAGGGGCGCTGCCGCAACTCCATTGCCTCCGGCGGGGCGCCGGTGGGGGTGCACCAGCTTAATCTCGTGCTGGAGCCGGGGGAGGAGAGGCGGCTCCATTTTGCCCTGGGCTACATGGAAAACCCGGCGGAGCACAAGTTTTCCGCCCCCGGGGTGCTCAACAAGGAGCGCTTTTTCGAGAAATGGCGGCTCTACCGGGAGCCGGCGGCGGTGGAGCAGGCCCTGCAGCGCCTCAAGGAGTTCTGGAGCGGCCTGCTGGGGCGCTTCCAGGTGGAGGTGGAGGATGAACATCTCTCTCGCATGCTCAACACCTGGAACCAGTACCAGTGCCTCGTGGCCTTCAACCTGTCCCGCTCCGCCTCTCTCTTCGAGTCGGGGATCAAGCGCGGCATTGGCTTCCGCGACTCCAACCAGGATTTGCTCGGTGCCGTGCACCTCGTCCCGGAGCGGGCGCGGCAGCGGCTCCTTGACCTGGCGGCGGTGCAGTTTGCCGACGGCAGCTGCTACCACCAGTTCCAGCCGCTGACGAAGCAGGGCAACCGCGAGATCGGGGGAGGCTTTAATGACGATCCCCTCTGGCTCGTTCTCTCCACCTGCGCCCTGATCAAGGAGACGAGCGATCTCTCCCTCCTGCAGGAGAGGGTCCCTTTCGCCGATGCGCCGGAGAGCGACGCCACCCTTTACGACCATCTCCTGGCCTCGATCCGCTTCACCCTGAACCACCTGGGGCCCCACCGCCTGCCGCTCATCGGCCGCGCCGACTGGAACGACTGCCTCAACCTGAACAGCTTCTCTCGCAACCCCGACGAGAGCTTCCAGACGGCGGCCACGGTGGAGGAGAGCACGGCCGAGTCGGTCATGCTGGCCGGCCTCTTCCTTTACGCCTGCCGCGAACTGCAGCCGCTGCTGGAGAAGCTGGGGGACGCAGCGGCGCAGGAGGAGCTGGCCAGGGGCTACGCCCTGGTGAAGGAGGCGGTGGAGAAGCACGGCTGGGACGGGGAGTGGTTCCTGCGGGCCTACGACTATTTTGGGGCCAAGGTGGGATCGCGAGAGTGCGAGGAGGGGCAGATCTTCATTGAGAGCCAGGGCTGGTGCATCATGGGAGGCGTGGGGCTGGAAGACGGCCGGGCGCGGCAAGCCCTTGAGAGCGTAGCCCGCCGCCTGGCCACGCCGCAGGGGATCATCCTGCAGCAGCCGGCCTACTCCCGCTACTACCTGCGCCTAGGGGAGATCTCCTCCTACCCCCCGGGGCACAAGGAGAATGCCGGCATCTTCTGCCACACCAATCCCTGGATCATCATCGCCGAAACCATGGCCGGCAGCCCGGAGCGGGCTTACGATTATTACCGCCGCATCTGCCCCAGCTTGAAGCAGGAGGAGGCGGAGACCTACCGCTGCGAGCCCTACTGCTACGCCCAGGTGATCACCGGCCGGGATGCCGCCCGCCCCGGCGAAGCGAGAAATTCCTGGCTCACCGGCACGGCGGCCTGGAGCTTTGTCGCCGCCTCCCAGTACATCCTGGGGATCAGGCCCGATTACGACGGACTCCGCATTGAGCCCCGCATTCCCGGGCACTGGCGGGGCTACCGGGCCACGCGCCATTTTCGCGGCGCCATCTACCGCATCGCCGTGCACAGGTGCGGCGAAGGTGCGGAGGTGCAGATTAAGGTCAACGGAGAGCCCATTGAGGGCACGCTCATCCCCTTCGACCCCGCCCACCGCGAGGGGGACGGGGTGGAGGTGGAGGTAATCCTGGGCTGAAAGTCCGGAAGAGGTGGATCATGGACTACGGATATTTCCTGGAACACGAGCGGGAGTTCGTCATCACCAGGCCCGACACCCCCCTGCCGTGGATCAACTACCTCTCCAACGGCCGTTACTGCGCGCTCATTTCGCACCTGGGAGGGGGCTACAGCTTCTTCGAAGATCCCCGCTACCGCCGCCTGACACGCTACCGCTACAACAACGTCCCCGCGGACCGTCCGGGGCGCTACCTCTATCTGCGCGACGCTGCTACGGGGATCTACTGGGCCCCCACCTGGCAGCCGGTGGGGAAAAAGCCGGAACTGTGGCGCTGCCACCACGGCCTGGGCTACACGGGGATCATCTCCCTCAACGAGAACATTCTCGCCAGGCTGCTTTACCTCGTGCCGCTGGAGGATAACCTGGAAATATGGCACCTTTCCCTGCACAACCTGGGCCGGGAGAGGCGCCGCCTGCAGCTTTTTACCTATATTGAATTCGCCCTCTTCAACGCCATGGAGGAATTCATCAGCCACCCCAACCTGCACTACTTTTCCACGGCCGATTACTGCCGGGAAGACCGCGCCATCTATTACCGCTTTTTCAAGCCCGGCGCCGTGGAGGGGGTGGGGAGGGTCTTCATCTCCGCCGGCCGGGAGGCGGCCGGCTACGACTGCGACCGCGAGGCCTTCATCGGGCCCTACCGCTCGGAAAGCAACCCCGCGGCGGTGGAGGAAGGGAGGAGCCGCAATTCGCGGGTGATAGGGGGCAACGCCATCGGTTCGCTGCAGCTTCTCCTGGAGCTCGCGCCGCACGGCGAGGAGAGTGTGAGCATTGTCTGCGGCGTCACCGAGGGGCCTGAGGAGAGCGCCGCCCCGCTCATTGACAAGTACAGCTCCGCCGCGGCTGTGGAGCGGGAGCTGGCGCGGCTCAAGGCGCGCTGGCGTGAGCACCTGGCCCATCTCCAGGTGGAGACGCCGGACGGCGAGGCCAACGGGATGATCAACACCTGGAACCAGTACCAGTGCCGCATCGCCTTTGACTGGTCGCGCTACGCCTCCTATTTCCACACCGGCACCTTCCGGGGCATCGGCTTCCGCGACACCTCCCAGGATATCCTGGGGGTGCTCCACGCCGCGCCCCTGGAAGCACGGGAGAAGATCAAACTGCTGGCGGCAAACATGTATCCCGACGGGCACAGCTACCACCTCTTCTTCCCCGTGGTGGGGGAGGGGGACTCCACCCCCTACTCCGATGACCATCTCTGGCTCATCTTCGCCGTCAGCAGCTATATCAAGGAGACCGGCGACCGTGCCATCCTCGACGAGCAGGTTCCCTACATTGGGGGCGGCTGCGGCAGCCTCTATGAACACCTGGCGCGGGCCGTGGATTACAGCCGTTCCCACCTGGGGCCGCACGGCCTGCCGCGCATGTTTCACGCCGACTGGAACGACTGCCTCGACGAGGTGGATCGGGAAGGCCGCGGCGAGAGCGTCTGGACGGCTTTCCAGCTGCACCTGGCGGCCATGGAGATGGCGGAGCTGGCCGCGCTGAGAGGGGATATCGAGGAGAGCCGGCGCTTCTGCGAGCTGGCCGGCTCCATCCGGGAAAGGGTCAACGAGGTGGCCTGGGATGGTGCCTGGTATATACGGGCCTTTAATGATGCCGGGGAGCCCCTGGGATCGGCGAAAAACGAGGAGGGTAAGATCTACCTCAACGCCCAGAGCTGGGCGGTGATCAGCGGGGTGGCCGATGAGGCAAGGGGGCGGCAGGCCATGGACGCCGTGCGGCAGCATCTTGATAGCGGGCGCGGCCTCAAGCTGCTCCACCCGCCGTACCGCTCCTTTCCCCGGGGGGTGGGCTCCCTGCTCAACTACCCGCCCGGGCTTAAAGAGAATGCAGCCATATTCTGTCACGCCCATGCCTGGGCCATTATTGCCGAGGCCATGCTCGGCCGGGGGGACCTGGCCTATCGCTACTACCGCCAGATCCTGCCGCCCCAAGCAGCCCGTACCTCGGGGGCGGAGCTCTACCGCGTGGAGCCCTATGTTTACTGCCAGTTCATCTTCGGGCCCGATCATCCCCTTTTCGGGCGGGGCAGCCACTCCTGGCTCACTGGCACCGCCGCCTGGTGCTGGTGCGCCTTTGTCCAATGGATCCTGGGCCTTCGGCCGGCCTGGGAGGGGCTGTTCATCGATCCCTGCCTCCCCTCGGATTGGGAAGGCTACAGGGCGGAGCGGATTTTTCGGGGCGCCTGCTACCGCCTGGAGGTGCGCAAGCCGCGGGGCATCTGCAAGGGGAAAGCCCGCATCGTCGTGGACGGCGTGGAGATCCCCACCCAGGTCATTCCCCCGCCGGCGGAGGAAGGCGGCACCCACGAAGTGGTGGTCTTCCTGGAACAATAGGGCCGGGATTTAAATAACGGGGCCTGCTTTATTCTTAATTTAAGGAGGTTTTGCCATGGCCAGGGTAGTATTGAAGGATTTGACCAAGAGGTATGACAATGTCGTGGCCGTAGAAAGGTTAAACGCCACCATTGAGGACAAAGAATTTGTTGTCCTGCTCGGGCCGTCGGGATGCGGTAAAACCACCACGTTGCGCATGATTGCCGGCCTGGAGGAGATTACCGAGGGCGAAATCCACATCGACGGCCGGCTGGTCAACGACGTTCCGCCGAAGGATCGCGACATCGCCATGGTCTTCCAGAACTACGCCCTCTACCCGCACATGAATGTCTATGAAAACATGGCCTTCAGCCTTAGGCTGCGGCGCTATCCCCGGAAGGTAATTGACGAACGGGTGCGCCGGGCGGCCAAAATCCTCTCCATTGAGGGGCTCCTGGCCCGGAAGCCGCGGCAGCTTTCGGGCGGCGAGAGGCAGCGGGTGGCCCTGGGCCGGGCCATTGTGCGCAACCCCAAGGTCTTCCTCATGGACGAACCGCTGTCCAACCTCGACGCCAAGCTCAGGGTGCAGATGCGTGCCGAGATCAGCAAGCTCCACCAGGAGCTGGGCTCCACCGTCATCTACGTTACCCACGACCAGACCGAGGCCATGACCATGGCCGACCGCATCGTGATCATGAAGGACGGCAAGGTGCAGCAGATCGGGACGCCCCAGGAGATCTACCGGCACCCCGTGAACCTCTTCGTGGCCGGCTTCATCGGCAGCCCGGCGATGAACTTCGTGGAGGTGGCCATTGCCGACGGCTACAAGCTCCTTTCGCCGCACTTCTCCATCGAAGCCGGCTGGGAGTTGAAAAAGATTATCGAGAAGCACAGGCTCTTTGGGAAGAAGGCCATCCTGGGCATCCGGCCGGAAAACCTGGAAGACAGCGCCTTCGTTCCTCCCAGGCAGGAGAAGGTGTTCATCGAAGCGCAGGTGGAGCTCATCGAGCCGCTGGGTCCCGAGGTGATCCTCTATACCAAGATTGGCGAATTGCGCCTGGTGGCCAGGGTGAACCCGGAGACGGCGGCGCGTCCCGGCGGCCCCATTATCCTGCACGTGGATCGAGACAAGCTGCATCTCTTTGACCCGGAGAGCGGGGAAGCCTACCGGTGATCGCCGCCGGGAGGAGAACCGCTTAGTCCCCCGCCCAGGGCCAGGGCCTTTTCTCTCTCCAGGGGACGGGTGTGCAATTCTTTTCTTAACAATAGGAAGAGCACCAGGGAAAGAAGGGTCGTGGAGACGTCGGCCGCCGGCAGGGCGCGGATGAGCCCGTTAAAGCCCCATCTGGAGCTGAAGAGGGCCAGGTAGGGGACGTAGAAGAGGCCTTGCCGGCTCACGGCGATGAGCAGTGACTGCGGGCCTTTGCCCAGGGCCTGGAACATGGACAGGAGCAGAAACTGGGCTCCCAGAACGGGCATGCCCAGGGCGAAGGATTTGATCACCTGGGCTCCCAACTCGACGACGACGGGTGCCTCAATGAAAACCCTGATCCAGAAATCGGCAAAGATGTAGAAGAGAATGCCCAGGGCGGTGCTGAGGATGGTGCCGCTGAGGATGGACTTCTTGACCGTCTCCAGCAGGCGTTTGTAATTTTTAGCCCCGTAGCTGAAGCCCATCAGGGGCTGGCAGCCCTGGCCCATGCCCATGGCGAGCATGACGGTGAGATTGGAGATGCGCTTGGCCAATCCGGTGGCGGCCACCACGTCGTCCCCGAACTTGGCCGCAAAGGCGTTGCCGATGGCAAAGCCGGTGCTGGTAAAGATCATCCCCAGTGAGGCGGGGATGCCCACCTTTAAAATCTCGGCATAGACCTCCCGGTCAAAGCGATAGTGCTTCCAGGAGATGGAGACAATCCCTCTCTTTCCGGTATAGAAGGAGAGGCAGTAGAGGAATCCAGCAATGTTGCCGATGATCGTGGCAATGGCGGCCCCGGCTACGTCCAGGTTCAGCGGGAAGATGAAAATGGGGTCCAGGATAATATTGAGCACGGAACCGAGGACCATGCCCAGCATCGCTTCCCTGGTTGCCCCCTCGGAGCGCAGCAGCCCCGCCAGGGCCATCTTCAACCCGATAAAGGGGCTGCCAATGAGCATGATGGAGAGATAGCTTTTCCCATAGCCGATGGTGTTCTCGCTGGCGCCGCAGGCCATTAAAATGGGTTCACTAAAGATAAGGCCGATGATGGAGACGGCGGTGCAGACCACTGCCGCCGACCAGAAGGCCACGGCGCCGGCCCGGCTGGCACCTTCCCCGTCTCCCTTCCCCAGCAGCCTCGATATGAGCGAGGCTCCTCCAACGGCGAAGATATTGCCAAATCCCTGGATCAGCATGAATATGGGCATGGATATGGAGATGGCGGCGACCATGTTTGGCTCGTTCAGCTTGCCGATAAAAAAGGTGTCGGTCATGTTGTAGATAACCTGCACCAGCATGGCCATCATCGTCGGGATGGCCAGGGTCCAGATGGCCTGAAAGACGGGCATTGAACTGAGGATGTAAGTACGATCCTGCTGCTTTGTCATTACCCATACCTTCTCTCGTGCAATTTTTCCATGGTTGCGACGATGGTTTCCAGCGCCTGCTGCAGCTTTTCCAGGTCCTCTTCGGACAGCCGGGCCAACTTGGCGGTGATATGCTGCTTGAAGCGGGTGTCAATTTCCCGGGCAATGCGATTCCCTTTTTGGGTCAGCACCAGGACCCACTTTCTGCGGTCATCGGATCCCAGGACTCTTTCCACCAGCCCCTTCTTCTCCAGGCTGTCGGCCACGGTGGTAAAGGAGCCCTTGGCCAGCCCCAGTCTTTTACTGTATTCGCTCATGGTGCCGCCTTCGTGCTTGCAGATGCACATGAGGGCTTTCTTTTCGCTCACATTCAACCCCGCGATTGTTTCCAGGCCTTCCAGCAGGGTTTTCATGAACATGGGCAGCAATACGACCAGCTCGGCAATGGCTTCCCCTCTGGTGGGCATGCTTTCTTCCCTTCCAGGCAACATTGCTTAGAATTCTAACATTTCGTTTTCGAATTGTCAACGATTGCTGGGCAGCCGTGTGATCGGACAGTGATATTGTCACCATATAAGCGGTCTGAGATAATGTCACCATTATGGGAGGAGACATTTTCTTGAAGCCGAAGGAAGCCAGGAGAGTTAACGTAGTGGAACAGTTGGTAAAAG
>JAAZIN010000006.1 GCA_012800855.1 Bacillota bacterium | reverse complement strand
TACTAAACGAACTATTTCCATGAGGAACCTCGACCTCCTTTGGGGGTTTGTTCGAATGTGAGGTTCCTCTTCTATTTCCATATGGAAATATCCTCCATAACCCTACAGTAATTTTACACTAACAAATCCTTACCCGATAGTTTTTTGAAAAGTTAACAAAATATCGGAAGAAGGTAGTTGACTTACCATGTCAATTACTGGTATAATGTCCTAAACGCACTTCATGTCGTAATCTGTAGAAAAAAGGGAGGAATCGGAATTGAAGTCAACGGGAATCGTTCGCAAAGTTGACGAGCTGGGAAGAGTTGTAATACCGATCGAGCTGCGGCGGACACTAGGAATTGACGTAAAAGATGCCCTCGAGATTTACGTGGACAATGAAAAAATTATTCTGAAGAAATACGAGCCTGCTTGCATCTTCTGCGGTAATGCCAATGATGTGAAGCACTACAAGAACCGCATCGTTTGCCGGGAGTGCATCCAGCAGCTGGCCGCCGATTAAATAGAGGCCAAAGCAGGCTTGCAGCAGCAAGATAAAGGCCAGGGGGCTGCCTAAAGAAGGAAGCCCCCTGTTTCATTTTTTATTCCTGCCGGTTTCTTCCCGGGGCTAAAACAGGGCTCCAGCCCGCTCCTGCGCCGAATCAGGGATCAGGGCCGGTCCACCTCTTCGGCCGGGAATTCCCTGGTGCAGCCCGACTCCCGCAGCTTTACCTGGACCACTCTTCGCACCGGGTCCGCCCGCACCACCTGCCCCTCCCCGTCGGGAGTCACCACCTCTTCGCCCGGCTGGGGCATCTCCTCGCGTGCCTCCTCGTAGGTGCTCATTTCAAAGCGCAGGCAGCACATGAGCCTGCCGCAGACGCCGGAGATCTTGGTGGGATTGAGAGAGAGGTTCTGCCCCTTGGCCATGCGGATAGACACGGGGGCAAACTCCTCCAGGAAGCTGTGGCAGCAGAAGCTGCGCCCGCAGGGGCCGATGCCCCCCATGAGCTTGGCCTCGTCACGAACGCCAATCTGGCGCAGCTCGATGCGCGTCCTGAAGATGGCGGCAAGATCCTTCACCAGCTCGCGAAAGTCAACCCGCTCCTCCGCGGTAAAGTAGAAGATGAGCTTGCTGCGGTCGAAGGTGTATTCCGCGCCCACCAGCTTCATGCTCAAGCCATGGCGCTCGATCTGGGCCTGGCACTTGGGAAGCGCCTCCGCTTCTTTTTTCTTGTTTTCCTCGGCCTGGCGGAGATCGGCTTCCGTGGCAATGCGCAGCACCTTCTTCAGGGGAAGGACCAGCTCGCTTTCCGGCAGATCCTTCTCCTCCACCACCACCTGGCCCATTTCCAGGCCGCGGGCCGTCTCCACGATAACCTTGTCACCGCGCTTTATCTTCAGTCCGCCGGGGTCGAAGTGGTAGATCTTCCCCGCCCGGCGGAAGCGAACTCCGATTACCCTGGGCATGAGGCAAACCTCCTTTTCAGTTGCAGCAGCGTCCCCTCGAGAGCAAGCCTGCGGTTCACATTGGTCTCGCCCAGCTCCTGGAGCAGCTTCTGAAGCAGGGCCAGCGCCTCTTCCAGGGCCGCAGCGGAAGCTACCCCGGCCCAGCGCTCCGCCGCAGAAGGCTGGAGCAGCGGCGCCCTGCTGCCGCAGAGCAGGTAGATTAAAGCATCCCGGTAGAAGAGGCAGAGCAGCTCCAGGAAAAAGCTCAGATCCTCCCTCTCGGAGAGCGATTCGGCGAGGAAGAGAAGCTCCCGGGGCGTCTGGCTGCACGCCGCCAGACTGTAGGCCAGCTTCGAGGCCTCCGCAATGCGCTTCTCAAATAATGGGTCTTCGGCCAGCTCCAGGGCCACCCCCGGCAGCCCCTTGCTCAGGCGCGACAGCAAAAGCGCCTTCTCCGGAGACAGCCCCTGGCGTTGCCTGAGCAGCTCCACCATCTCCTCGCCGGTTAAAGGCCGCAGCGTAAAGCGCTGGCAGCGCGAGACGATCGTTCTGGGCAGCTGCCGCGGCCGGCCGCTGAGCAGGATGAAATAGAGCCGGGGCGGCGGCTCCTCCAGTATTTTCAGGAGAGAGGCACTGGCTTCGGCGGTCATCAGCTCCGCCTCCTCGATGAGGCAAACCCGGCTGTCTCCTTCCAGGAAGAAGCGGCCGCGGAGGCGGCGGATCTGGTCGATGCCCAGCCGGCGGCCTTCAGGGCGGAGATGGAAGAAATCAGGGTGGCACCCCGCGCGGAACTGGCGGCAGGAGAGGCAGCGGCCACAGGAGTCCCTGCCCTCTCGCTCCATGCAGAGCACTGCCTCGGCCAGCGCCAGCCCCCAGCTCTTCTTCCCACTGCCGGGAGGGCCGCTGATGAGCACGGCATGGCTCACCGCCCCTGTCCTGAGGGCTCCTTCCAGGGCGCGCCGCAGTTCCGCCTGCCCGATAAGATCTTTAAAGCCCATGCCAGCCTCCCAGAGAGCATAACTTCATCCAGACGGCCTCGTGCTGCCGCTCCGCCGGAGCGGCAGCATCGATGAGCATGATCCGCTCCGGCTCGGCGGCGGCAAGGGCCAGGTAGCCCTGGCGCACCCGCCGGTGATAGGAGAGATCACGCTCCTCGATGCGATCGCCGCTGCCGCCGCGGCGGCGGAGGGCCTCCTCCACGGGCAGATCGAAGAGAAAGGTCAGGCGGGGCCGGCAGTCCTGGGTCACCCTCTCGTTAAGGGCGCGGATCCAGGCGCAGTCACCGCCGCTGCCGTATCCCTGGTAGGCAACGGTGGAATCAATGTAGCGATCGCAGATAACTACCTTGCCCGCGGCAAGGGCGGGCCTGATCACCGTTTCCACGAGTTCCGCCCGCGCGGCCATGTACAGCAGGATCTCCGCATTGATGGCCAAGGCCGGCGCCTCCTGCAGCAGCAGCCGCCGGATCATCTCCCCGGCAGGGGTGCCGCCGGGCTCGCGCGTTAAGAGATGGGGAATGTTTTCCCGCTCCAGCCGCTCCTGCAGCAGGCGCGCCTGGGTGCTCTTCCCGCATCCGTCAATTCCTTCCAGCGAAACGAGGAAGCCCTGCACCCCTGTCCCTTCTTTTCAGCAAGTTTTCGCACAAATCAATTATAGCATAAAAAAAGGGAGCCAATGAAAGGGGGAAGAATGGGTGCAACCCGCCCTAAGGCGGCGGGATATTTCCCGGGAAAAGGCAGGGCGGCTGGGGATGCCGCCGGGGTTAGAAGCTGTAATTGGGAGCCTCCTTGGTGATCTGGACGCCGTGCGGGTGGCTCTCCACGAGGCCCGCGCTGGTGATGCGGATAAACTTGCTCTTGCGCTGCAGCTCCTCGATATTCCGGGCGCCGCAGTAGCCCATCCCCGCCCGCAGGCCGCCGATGAGCTGGAAGACCATGTCGCTGACGGTGCCGCGGAAGGGAACCCGCCCTTCGATGCCTTCCGGGACCAGCTTCTGCTCGTGCTCCTGGAAATAGCGGTCGCGCGAACCCTCTTTCATCGCCCCCAGCGAGCCCATGCCCCGGTAGACCTTGTAGCTGCGCCCCTGGTAGATCTCAAATTCGCCCGGGCTCTCCTCCGTTCCGGCCAGGAGGCTGCCGATCATGACCACGTTCGCCCCCGCGGCGATGGCCTTGGCAATGTCGCCGGAGTACTTGATCCCCCCGTCGGCAATTACGGGGATGCCGGCCTCGCGGCAAACCCGGGCCGCATCGTAAATGGCCGTTACCTGGGGCACGCCGATGCCGGCGATGACCCGGGTGGTGCAGATGGAGCCCGGCCCCACCCCCACCTTCACCGCGTCGGCGCCGGCTTTGATGAGGTCGCGGGCCCCCTCGGCGGTGGCTATGTTGCCGGCCACAAGCTGCAGGTCGGGGAAGCGCTTCTTGATGGCGCGGACCATGTCGAGCACGGCCTCGGAGTGGCCGTGCGCCGAGTCGACCACGACCACGTCCACGCCCGCCTCCACCAGCGCCTCCGTCCGCCGCATCTCCGCCGGGCCCACGCCCACCGCCGCCGCCGCCAGCAGGCGCCCCTTGCTGTCCTTGGCCGAGCGGGGATACTGGATGGACTTCTCGATATCCTTGATTGTGATAAGGCCCTTCAGGTTGAAGTTTTCATCCACTATGGGCAGCTTCTCCACCTTGTGGCGGCGCAGGATCTCTTGGGCCTCCTTCAGGGTGGTCCCCTCCGGGGCGGTAACCAACCCCTCCTTGGTCATCACTTCGCCGATGGGCCTGGAATAGTCGTCCTCGAAGCGCAGGTCGCGGTTGGTGATGATACCCACCAGCCGCCCCTTGACGGTTATGGGCACGCCGGAGATGCGGTAACGCTCCATCAGGGCGGCGGCATCGCTCAGCGTGTGCTCAGGCGAGAGGTGGAAGGGATCGGTGATGACGCCGTGCTCGGAGCGCTTCACCTTGTCCACCTCTTCAGCCTGCCGCTCCACGGACATGTTGCGATGGATGACGCCGATGCCGCCCTCGCGGGCCATGGCGATGGCCATGCGGGCCTCGGTTACCGTGTCCATGCCCGCAGACATGATCGGCATGTTCAGTTTGATTGCGCGGGTGAGGTAGGTAGAGACGTCCACCTCCCGCGGCATTACTTTCGATCGCGCCGGGATCAGCAGCACATCGTCAAAAGTGAGCCCTTCCCGGGAAAACTTCTCATCCCACATTCACGCTTCCCCCCGGGATTATGTCGCCGTGTAATTGAAATAATGATAGCAATTCCCCTCACCGGTGTCAACCACCGGGCCGCAAGCGATCGCGTCAAGACACTGTAGGTTTAAAAGAACCTCACATTCAACTTAGATCGCCATTTGTTTGTTTAGTCCCTTTAATGCCATGCGGGTCAAGCTGCTTCGGCCATTGAAAAGGGGAACGTTG
>JAAZIN010000168.1 GCA_012800855.1 Bacillota bacterium | reverse complement strand
TTGGTTGCCGGCATGTCCAATTATCTGCTCTTTTTCTATACTGATGTTTTTGGTATCACCGCCGGCGCAGCAGGTTTAGTGATGCTTCTGGGACGGATTTGGGATGCTGCTAATGACCCTATTATGGGGATCATTGGGGACCGAACCCAGACTCGCTGGGGAAAGTACCGTCCCTATGTGCTCTTTGGCGCGGCACCGGCCGCAATAGTAACTGTTTTAACTTTTACAACGCCCCCATTTAGTGTTTCGGGCAAATTGATATGGGCCTATATCACCTATTTTGCCTGGTGTGCCGCCTTTACCGTAGTAGCTGTACCGTACAATGCTCTAATGGCCAATCTAACCACCGACTCTCAGGAGCGCAGTTCTTTGAGCGCCATTAAAACTATTTTTGCAGTGCTGGGGTCTCTCCTTGTAGTTGTATTGGCCAAGCCCATGACCGAATCGCTGGGATCCAGCTTGCAAAGTGGATACACAATAACTTTTGGCATCTTCAGCACTTTAGCTTTCATCCTGTTCGTTATTTGCTTCGCTTTGACCCGGGAGAGAGTTGACCTTTCTGCCCAAACTCAAACTAACTTTTTCAACAAAGATCAGTTCAAAGCACTGGTTAATAACCGTCCGTTAATTACCCTGACACTGTTTTTCCTGTTTTTCCAGATTGCCTTCAGCCTCTTTCGCACAGTAGATTTGTATTTCTTTAAGTATGTGCTGGAACGGGGCAACCTCTACTCCATAGCCATGTTGGCAGCGCACATCTGTGCCGTAGCAGGAATGGTGAGCATGCCCTTTTTCGTTAAGCGCTTTGATAAAAAGAAAACAGCGCTGTGGAGCTGTGCCATTGGCTGCTTGTTTTTCCTACCCATGTACTTTATCCCGGGGAATGTAACCGTAGCCTTGGCTTGCATTGCCCTTACATATCTGATCCTATCAATTCCCTACGCGCTGTTTTTTGGTATTCTACCGGACACCGTGGAATACGGGCAGTGGAAAAGCGGCATCCGCGCGGCAGCTCTGATTGTTTCAGTCTTTACTTTTACGCAGAAGCTGGGCATGGCCCTTTCGGCGGTTCTGGCTGGAAAAGTCCTGGATTACGTCGGCTATGTCCCCGACCAGGCTCAAACAGCGACTGCACTACATGGCATCTTAATGCTACGCACAATTATTCCCATGGCCTTGGTGGTAGTAGGAGCGCTGTTCTTCCTCTTGTACAACTTGGATCGTGAAAAACATCAGGAGATTCTAAATGAGCTGAAGATAAAAGATGCGGTATAGCAATATGGGCGATAACACCTCGCCGGTGAGGTGTTATCGCCCTTCATGGCACCAATAGGTGGAATTTTTGAAAACACAAAGCGAAAAGGTGGTAATTTCATGGCCGTTTATCAATACACTGAAGATTCACTGAGAAAGCATCTGCTAAATCTTTACGAGATATCCTGCCGGGCCGGAGGTCTCGATTGCGGCGTGCGACTAAATGAAGCCGGCCGAGAGGTGGCCTCTTATCTTTACGAAAATATGCGGGAAGCGGGCCTGGATAATGTGCGGCAACAGTTCTTTACGACAGCCAGATGGTGGCCGGAGGAGTATTCTCTCTCTATTCATGAAGATGGTCAAGATAAACCCATTGTAGCATTTCCTTTGTGGTACACAAAGGGGATTGAAAACACTGTTTTGGAAGTTGTTGATGTGGGCTACGGAACATCCGGCGAGATGCGAGGAAAAGACATCAAGGGGAAAGCTGCTCTGCTGCACATGAAGCGGATCTTTCACTTTATTCAAACCTTTGAAAGAACCGGCGCCTTGGAAAAACTTTTAAAGCGGGGTGCAGCAGCAGTCATCGTGATGGATGAGCTGCACAATGTGCCGGGGGGTATGCTTGCCGTCAGTCATAAAGAGGTAATGAAAAGTGGCGGTAAAGTTGCACCGATTTTCCCGCTTCCATGCATGTCCATAGGAAAAACAGATGGACAAGAATTGCTCCGCCGGATGGCCACAGGCAAGGCTTTGGTAAAGATACACCTAAAAGTATCTGTAAGCGAGGCCGAAGCCAGCAACATTATTGGCGAAATCCCAGGGAACGGCGAGTCTCCAGAGATAATTATTGTCGGCGGACATTACGACAGCTGGTTCGGCGGGGCGCTGGACAACCTGGCTTCCCAGGCGGGGCTGATTGAACTGGCACGCCATTTCGCTTCCTTGCCCTTAAGCAAGCGTCCCCGTAAAATAATTTTTGCCTCCATATTCGGACACGAATTTGGCAACCAAGGCCACATGGCTCTGGCAGAAGAACTCCGCCCGTTTAAAGATAGGATCACCTGTTTTTACGACGTGGACGGCTCTGGCTCCATAGGTTGGGAGGTGGACCACGAAGGGCGAATTTTTGAGACCGGGTATAATGATATTTGTGGTATCGTTGCTTCAAGCAACGCCCTGGCCAAGCTGGCTTACCAGGCCCTTTACGACCACGATATTTTCAGCATCCGCTTTTACGATAACGCTCATATTGCCGACCTGGACGGACCGCTTTCAGAACTGGGGATACCGACCCTACTGCTGATCAGCAAGCATATTTTCTACCACACTCCCCTTGATACTCCGGATCGCATCCCACCTGAATTGGTCAAGAAGCGCATGGATGTAAATCGGCAAATTATCTCCGAGCTATTGACTTCACCGCCACAGTATTATATAGCTACCAACACCAATCCATTCCGCGATCAGAGCCCGCAGGCTCCCAAACTGCCTGATATAAGCAATGAAGAACTGCCGGTAAATCCGCGCCCCTGGGTGGATGGTCCGCCAAAAGATCTCCTATTTGAAGTAATTCCCGAAAAGCCTAGAGTTTTTTCGCCGGTAATAGTATGGCGAAGTCACTTTGTCAGTGAAGGGATCGCCACAATTTCGGATATATCCTGGTCATTTGGCAACCTGCTGGAGAAAATTTTCCCCAAAATGCGCCAGGGGCCGGCCACAGGGACCATTTACCTGCTTCCCGGAACCAAGACGATTCGCATGTTTGTAAAGGACCGGCATGGCCGTGTCAGCTCAGTGGAGCGGAAAATCAAAGTAACCTGGTAAAACCTTTAAAGGAGGGGCAAAAAGGTGATTTATTCGTTAGTTGCCTCTTTAAGCACCATTGCCTATTACCGCAACGCTAAAAGAAAAAGAATCTCCAGCTACGATCGAACGGGAGGCAATGACGATCGCATCTATATTAAACCCGGAGAAACGGCAGTGGTGGCGGATATTCAAGGTGCGGGATGCATTAATCATATCTGGTGTACTATGGGGGAAGTTCTTCCATCCATTGAACCGGAAGAATACTACCTGAGGAAAATGGTCTTGCGAATGTACTGGGATGGAGAAGAAGATCCCAGTGTGGAAGTGCCCATCGGTGATTTTTTTGGTATGGGACACGGCATGTGCAAAAACTTCGTCTCGGCGCCCTTGCAGATGAGTCCCGAGAACGGTAAAGGCTTCAATTGCTGGTTCCCAATGCCTTTCAAGGAAGGAGCAAAAATCACCCTGACCAATGAATGCAATGAAGTAAAGGTCTTTTATTACTATATCGATTATGAAGAATATACGGCTCTCCCCGAAGGGCTGCTTCGCTTTCACGCCACCTGGAACAGGGAATGCCCGACCGCCGGTGTGGAGCAGGGAAATATGTCCAACCTGGAATGGTGCTTCACCGGCCAAAACACCACCGGCGACGAAAATTATGTCATCCTTGAAGCCTTCGGCCGGGGGCATTACGTAGGCTGTAACATCAATATCCACAACTTGCGTGACAGCTCAAAATGGGACTGGCCCGGCGAAGGAGATGACATGATCTTTATCGATGGAGAAAAATGGCCACCCAACATTCACGGAACAGGCACTGAAGATTATGTAAACATGGCTTACTGCCCTACCCAGGAATACAACGCCCCTTATCACGGCCTGATCCTCGGGGGGCGAGATAACTGGAAGGGCAAGATCACTTACTACCGCTACCATATCCAAGATCCGATCATGTTTGAAAAATCAATTAGAGTTACCATCGAGCATGGCCATAACAACCATCGTTCCGACGACTGGTCCAGTACGGCTTACTGGTATCAGGAAGAACCACACCGGAAATTTAAACCGTTGCCGCCGGTCGAGAAAAGACTGCCTCTGGATGAAAAAAGTCTGTTGTGGTAAAAAATGCTACTATATGTCATAATTAAAATACTTCCATACCATGCAATAATCAAAACTTTCAAAGGTGTTGACAATGGCTACAATTAAAGATGTAGCAAAAAAGGCGGGAGTATCCATAACCACCGTTTCCAGGGTGCTTAACAATCATCCCCACGTACGCGAAGAGACCAGGCAAAAGGTTCTGGATGTACTGCGGGAGTTGAATTATGTACCCAATGCAAACGCCGGCAGTCTGGCCCGGAAATCTACTTCTATTATCGCAGTGCTGGTTCCCGATATCACCAACACATTCTTCACCACGCTGCTCAGAGGAATTGAGGACAAGGCCTGTGAGAACGAGTTGCTGGTAATCCTAGGCAACACCGATGAAGACCCGAGCAAGGAGCAAATTTATATCCATAAATTCCTGGAGCGTAGGGTTGATGGATTGATTGTAGTGCCCGTTGAAAACCGCCGGAAGAATCTCAAGATCATACAAAGGCACGAAATACCATTTGTGCTGGTTGACCGCCGGGTTGAAGGAGTTGATGCTGATTTTGTCGGTTCGGACAACTACCAAGGGGCTCGCCTGCTGGTTAATCACCTCATTGAGCTAGGCCATCGTGATATAGCGATGCTCTCCGGGCCTAAAGAGGTGTCGGTTTTCCGGGAGCGGGTCGAAGGCTTTTTATCGGCCATGCGTGATAAAAATATCCCGGTAAAACCAGAGTTTATTCTTTACGGTCAAAAACCCATCAAGGAAATCGGGTACAATCTCACCTGCAGACTGCTCAGCTACAAAACCCGACCCACGGCCATTTTTGCCGCGAACAATTCTCTGGCTGTCGGCACTGTTACGGCCCTGCAGCAGGCGGGATTAAACGTACCGCGGGATTTGTCGGTCACCTGTTTTGACGATAATGACAGCAATTCATTCAAACCATTTTTTACTTCGGTGATCCAGCCGGCTTACATGATGGGCTACGTGGCAGCAGAAATACTGATTAAGCGCTTAAAGAATAACAAGAAGGGCCAGGCTAACAAAATTTTGATGCAGACGGAACTGGTCAAGCGGTACTCTACTGCTCCCGGCCCAGCCGGGATCGCGGATTAACAAGTTAATAAAGTATGGAAAGGAACGGGTGTTAACATGAACAAGGAAAAATTTTACGCACATATGACGCAGGAGGTCTATCCAAAGATCGGGATAAGGCCGGTGATTGACGGCCGGCCGTTGGTGCGGGAACCGTTGGAGGAGCAGACCATGCAGATGGCTCGCTCAGTAGCCAGGCTTTTTACTGAACACCTGAAGTACCCCAACGGCAAACCGGTGGAGTGTGTAATTGCTGATAGTTGTATCGGCGGGGTGGCCGAGGCTGCCCAAACGGCTGAAAAATTCGCCAGGGAAGGCGTTGGCCTGTCGGTTACGGTATCTCCATGTTGGTGTTATGGGGCGGAAACCATGGATATGGATCCGCTTATCCCCAAGGCCATCTGGGGCTTTAACGGGACAGAGCGGCCCGGCGCCGTATACTTGGCCGCTACTTTGGCAGCCCATGACCAGAAAGGGATTCCGGCTTTCGGCATATATGGCCGGGACGTTCAAGATAGCGGCGATACAGAGATACCAGCCGATGTCCGGGAAAAACTGCTCAGATTTGCCCGGGCTGGACTTGCGGTGGCGCAAATGCGGGGCCGCTCCTACCTTGCCATAGGCGGGGTCTCCATGGGCATAGCTGGCTCTATAATCGATCCCGATTTTTTGGAAGATTACCTAGACTTACGCTATGAAATGGTGGACATGTCTGAGTTTGTGCGCCGGATTGAGCAAAAAATTTACGATGAAGAAGAATTTGAAAAAGCTTTTCAGTGGGTCAAAGCCAACTGCCAAGAAGGCCCCGATTTGAACCCCGTCGAGAGACAGGCCTCTCCGGAGAAGAAGGAGCAGGTCTGGGAGACCGTGGTAAAAATGACCTTAATCACTCGTGATCTGATGTGCGGAAATAAGAGGCTGCTTGAACGTGGCTTTAGCGAGGAAGCAATGGGCCACAACGCCATTTTGGCCGGTTTTCAGGGGCAGCGGCAGTGGACAGACTATTTCCCAACCGGTGATTTCATGGAAACTATTTTAAACTCCTCTTTTGACTGGAACGGACCGAGGCGGCCTTACCTCGTAGCCACAGAAAATGACTGTCTAAACGGCATAGCCATGCTCTTCGGTCATCTACTGACCAATACCGCCCAGATATTTGCCGATGTTCGCACCTACTGGAGCCCGGAGGCGGTAAAAAGGGTTACCGGGAAAACTCTGTCCGGTCTGGCTGAAAACGGAGTCATTCATCTACTAAACTCCGGTTCGGTCTGCTTGGATGCAACCGGCCAGCAGTCTATTAATGGCAAGCCGGCGATTAAACCGTTCTGGGAAATTAGCCGGGAAGAGATCGAAGCCTGCCTAAGAGCGGTTACTTTCCGCTATGCCGATACCGGCTATTTCAGCGGAGGCGGTTTCTCCACAGAGTTGGTTACCAGGGGCGGTATGCCGGTAACCATGTCCCGGATAAACCTAATCAAGGGGCTCGGTCCGGTGCTGCAGATCGCCGAAGGGTATACTGTGGATCTGCCCGATGAGGTACAAACAGTGATTATTAATAGAACCAACCCGACCTGGCCGACCACCTGGTTTGTGCCGCGGTTAACTGGAAAAGGTGCTTTCACCGACGTTTATTCGGTAATGGACAAATGGGGCGCGAACCACTGCGCTCTAAGCTATGGCCATATCGGAGCTGATTTAATTACCTTGGCTTCCATCCTGCGGATACCGGTAGCCATGCATAATGTAGATACAGAGCATATTTTTAGGCCCAGTGCCTGGGCAGCCTTCGGCACCAGTGATCCTGAGGGCGCAGATTATCGAGCTTGTGCCGCGTACGGCCCGCTATACCGCTAAACTCTACTGGAGGGGGTGTAAATATGGCTGAAAAGCTGGTTCTTGGGCTGGACTTCGGCACAGATTCTGCGCGGGCTGTTGTAGTCAACGCCGAAAACGGCCAGGAAGAAGCCGTTGCGGTGGCAGAGTATTCTCGTTGGAGCAGCGGGCTCTACTGCGATGCCGCTTCTGACCAGTATAGGCACCATCCATTGGACTATATCGAAGCCCTGGAAAGTGCCGTGAACAAAGCACTAAAGCAACTGCCGGACAGCGGGAAAAAGAACATTGCCGGTATCGGCATCGCCGCCACCGGTTCAACTCCGTGCGCCGTCGATAAAGAAGGAGCACCCCTGGCGCTAAATGAACGGTTTGCTGAAAACCCCAACGCCATGTTTATCCTTTGGAAAGATCATACCGCTATTGCGTCGGCAGAAAAGATCAACGAAACCGCCAAAAACTGGGGGGGGACAGACTTCACCTCCTATTCCGGCGGAATCTACTCTGCAGAATGGTTCTGGGCAAAAATACTGCACGTCTACGAGCAGGATCAAGAGATGGCCCGGGCAGCTTTCTCCTGGGTAGAGTTGTGTGATTGGCTGCCGGCCCTCTTGAGCGGAATAACTGACCCGTTGCAAATCAAAAGAAGCAGGTGTGCCGCAGGCCACAAGGCAATGTGGCATCAGAGCTGGAACGGGCTGCCCGATGAAAAATTCCTGGCCCTCCTGGCCCCTGAACTGGCTGCCTTAAAACCTCGCTTATATAATGAAACCTACACATCAGATCAATTGGCGGGACGGCTGTCGCCATACTGGGCGAAGCGGCTTAACTTGCTGCCCGGAATCGCCATAGCGGTAGGGGCTTTGGACGCCCATATGGGCGCAGTGGGTGGGGGAATCACCCCCGGTACGCTGGTAAAAATTATGGGCACATCAACCTGCGATATCTTAGTGTGCAGCCCAACGCTTTTGGGCGAGAGGCCGATGGAGGGCATCTGCGGCCAGGTTGATGGCTCGGTGATCCCCGGGCTCATCGGTTTAGAAGCCGGTCAGTCCGCTTTTGGTGATGTCTATGCCTGGTTTAAAGAGCTGCTGGCCTGGCCGCTGAAGATGATGGCTCAAGAGTCACAGTCAACTGCCGGAGAAATGGCCGCTGTCTTAGCCGAAAAGGCTGAAAAAGCCATTTTGGACAAGCTCTCTGAAGAAGCAGCCACCCTCGATCCAGCGCAGAGCACTGTTTTGGCGCTTGATTGGCTGAACGGGCGGCGCACACCCTATGCCAATCAAAAATTAAAAGGAGCTCTGACAGGGCTTACCCTAGGCACTACCGCCCCGGCTGTTTTCCGTTCCCTGGTTGAAGCTACAGCTTTTGGCTCCAAGGCGATAATCGACCACTTCCACCAAAGGGGGCTAACCATAAACGAGGTTATAGCCCTTGGCGGAATCCCCAAAAAAAGCCCGCTGGTAATGCAGATTGCCGCTGATGTCTTAAACAAGCCGATCAAGGTTGTTCGTTCCGGCGAGGCCTGTGCTCTAGGTGCGGCCATGTTTGGCGCTGTCGCCGCCGGATTGTTTCAATCTGTTAAGCTGGCCCAGGAGCAGATGCAAAGTGGTTTCAGCGAGACCTATTCACCCCGGCCCTCGTATGTAAAAATTTATCAAAAGAAATACGAGGATTACCTGCGGCTTGCCGCTGCTGCAGAGGCTAACTTTTCAATTAAAAAGGAGATGACAAGGTGAAAAAAAACCTGCTGTGCATGTCGGTAATTTTAATCATTTTTTTAACTATAGTCTTTGGTAGCTCAGTAACTCCTGCACAAGAAAGAGAACTAGTAACGATTGAAGACAGGGGAACATACTTTAACGTAGTGCTGGACTACCGGGGTGGTGCTTCTCACAGGGAAGTAGGCGAGGAGTTAGGTAGAAAAATACTGGAGGTTTTGCCCAATTATGAGGAAATATTGGATTCTGCCCTGCTCGAAATGAGTTACATGGCTGCCGGGGGAAACCCTCAACTTATTGAGTATGCTTATCAGCAATTGTTAAGCAGAACCGAAGATATAAAGGAACAACTACATCAAGAGTATAAGGACGAACTTGAAGGAATGGCCTCCCAGTTTTCTGGCCAAGAATCTAACATTGTTGGAGATGGGAAACTGTCTATCGACGAAGTCTTCATGCTTAATTTGATGCCCGATATTATCCGGGAAAGTAGTTGTTCTTTTCTTGCTGTGTATGGACCCCGCTCTGCTACCGGAAGTACCCTTATGGCCAAACTGTTTGACTGGAACCCCGGGTCGCAAAACCAGCTATCAGAAATACAAGCTGTTACCACTTATTTACAGGGCGAAAAATCAATCTGTGTAGTCGGTCTACTCGGCTGGATGATCGGTTCAAATGGAATCAATAAACACGGTATTTTTGTTGGAGCGCTTGATTCTGGAACCGGTGGTCCTTACTCCTCAAGCGGCAAGCGTTCGTATAGTTTTGATGCAAGATATGCTCTCGAGAACTTCGATACACTTGATGCCGTCCTTGAATATTTAAGTGATCCGGAAAAAAGTTATACTTACAGCCATAATTACGCGGCTATCGACAGCACTACCGCTAAAGTCCTTGAGAACAACGTTGATAATCCGGCACTACGGATGATTAGAACTGAAGAATCCGAGCTTGCGCCCGGAATAAATTGGGAGCTCGATAACTCTATCGCCGCTGTAAACTGCTTTGTGCTGGCGGGCAATTATACTAATGGATTTTGGTGGGCAGGCAACTCCTCTCGCTGGAATAGTTACCATACCCAGCTCGCTGCCAAAGGAGACACTGTAACCTTCGAAGACATGAAGGAAATTGCCTCTTACTTCACCGGCAGCGCCCCAGGTCGTATGGAGGATGGAGATATCTATAATCAGGGCACGCAGCAAGCGATTATTCTAGATCCGAAAAACTTTCGGATGGAGGTATATTTCAGGCCCAAAGGAATGGGGCCACTACCCTTAGAGCCGACCTTCGAAGTTATAGAAATTGATTTCGGCGATGATGATTCTGAGGATGAAAACGGATTGGATGAACCAGAACCAGGCCAGCCTACGGATCCGGAGCAGGAACCCAAGGAACCTGCCGATTCGGATCCCGTTCCCCCACTGCCCTCAACATCAGGCTCAACGGCTACAATATTTCTCGCTGGCTTGATACTTCTTACTGCTACAGGAGCCACACTCATAACACGAAAGCTTAATATTTAAAAATTTCCCCAATATTTCTCCAATCCACCGCTTACGATGGCGGTGGATTTTTTTTCTGTTTATCTGCTTCGCTCATATAAGGATCTTACCCTGCGCAAACTTGTCCGGCAGCGCTTAAATAGTGTATACTTATCAATCAAGTTCATATTTTCTATAAGGAGAGGAAAAATGGACCAGACAATTCATGCCCTAGTATTTATTCTTTATCTCCTTGTAATGCTAATAATAGGCATTTATTTTTTTCGGCGAAATCAAAGTCAAACCGACTATTATCTTGGCGGCAGAAAACTAAACTTTTGGGTCACCTCCATGAGCGCCCAGGCTTCGGACATGAGCGGCTGGTTGATGATGGGGCTTCCCGGCACGGCATTTCTGCTAACTAAAAATTTGGGCTTGGCCGAAGCATTCTGGACGGCCCTGGGATTGACCATCGGAACGTACTTAAACTGGCTGCTTCTCGCCAGAAGGTTAAGAAATTATTCAGAGATATCGGGAAACTCAATTACGATTCCCACATACCTTGAGAACAGGTTTAGAGATAAGACTCACCTGATCAGAATCATATCCGCCTTATTTATCGTAATATTCTTCCTGATCTACACTGCGGCCCAATTCTCGGCGGGAGCGAAACTTTTTAATGCCGTGTTCGGCCTTGACTATAAGATTGCGCTGCTGATTGGCGCCCTGGTCATCGTATTGTATACATTTTTGGGCGGTTTCCTGGCTGTCTGCTGGACCGATTTAATCCAGGGCACCTTAATGTTCTTAGCCCTGATTATTCTACCAATTTTAGCCGTAGTGCACCTTGGCGGAGCAGCGAAGACTTTTGATCTGGCGGCCGCCATCGCCGGCGTCCCGGAGGGTTTAGGGTTTGGCGAATGGACCGGCATTGGAAGCGGCCTCAATGCCCTGGCAATAATTTCGATTGCCGCATGGGGGCTGGGATACTTTGGACAGCCTCACATCCTTGCCCG
>JAAZIN010000056.1 GCA_012800855.1 Bacillota bacterium | reverse complement strand
TGCGCCAGCCCGGCAGACGACAAACAGTAGGTAATCGCCGCCGTCAACGTGGTCTTGCCATGGTCCACGTGGCCAATCGTCCCAATGTTCACATGAGGCTTGGTCCGCTCAAACTTTTTCTTCGCCAACTTAAAGCACCTCCAGGAATTAATAAATTGCGCTTCGCGTAATCAATTTTTGAGCAATGTTCGGGGGCAGTTCATCGTAACGGTTGAATTCCATATTGAAAACGCCCCGGCCCTGGGTTAAAGAGCGCAGGTCGGTGGTATAGCCGAACATCTCGGAAAGGGGAACAATGCCCCTGACAATGTGAAGCTGCCCCTTGCGCTCCGTGCCCATGATCCGGGCGCGCCTGGCAGTGAAGTCGCCCAGCACCTCGCCGAGGTACTCCTCGGGAAGGGAGATCTCCACCTTCATGATGGGCTCCAGCAGCACCGGCTGGGCCTGGGCCAGGGCCTTTTTCAAGGCCTGCGAGGCGGCAATTTTAAAGGCCAGCTCCGATGAATCCACGGGATGGTAGGAGCCGTCCACGAGCTTCACTTCCACGTCCGTTACCGGGTAGCCGGCCAGGACGCCGTTATGCATGGCCTCGCGAAGGCCGCTTTCCACGGCGGGTATATATTCCTTGGGGATAACGCCGCCGGTAATTTCATTGTGGAAGACTAATCCCGTTCCCGGCTCCGCCGGGGCCACCTCGATGACCACGTGGCCGTATTGCCCTCTCCCGCCGGTCTGGCGGATGAAACGCCCTTCAACGCGGGCGCGGCCCTTGATCGTCTCCTTGTAGGCCACCTGGGGCTTGCCCACGTTGGCCTGCACCTTGAATTCACGCAGCAGCCGGTCCACGATGACCTCCAGGTGCAGCTCGCCCATGCCGGAAATAATCGTCTGTCCCGTTTCGGCATCGGTATGGGTATGAAAGGTGGGATCTTCCTCGGCCAGCTGCTGCAGCGAAAGGCTCATCTTATCCTGGTCCGCCTTGGTTTTCGGTTCAATGGCCACGGAGATGACCGGCTCCGGGAATTGAATGGCCTCCAGGATGATGGGATGGTCCAGATCGCAGAGCGTATCGCCGGTGCCGATCTCCTTGGGGCCGACCACGGCAATGATGTCGCCGGCCACCGCCTCCTCCACATCCTCGCGGTAGTTGGCATGCATGCGCAGCAGGCGGCTGATGCGCTGCCTCTTCTCGCGGGTGGAGTTGAACACCACCTCGCCACGCTTCGCACGTCCCGAGTAAACTCGGACAAAGGCGAGCTTGCCCACGAAGGGATCGACCATGATTTTAAACACCAGGGCGGCAAAGGGAGCCTCCAGGGCGGGGAGGCGAAAATCCTCCTGCCCCGTTTTGAAGTCGTATCCCTTGACCGCACCTACATCCACGGGGGAGGGAAGGTAAGTCACCACCGCATCCAGGAGGGGCTGCACGCCCTTGTTGCGGTAGGAAGAGCCGCAGAATACCGGTACCAGGCCATGGTGGATGGTGGCCTTGCGCAGGGCGAGGTAGCATTCCTCGGGGGTAATCTCCTCGCCGTTAAAGTATTTTTCCATGATGGCGTCATCATACTCCGCCGCGGTCTCCAGGATCCGCTCCCGGAAATCGGCGGCCTGCTGGCGCATGTCAGCAGGGATCTCCACCTCGCGGACGCGAATGCCCAGGTCGTCCTCGTAGATAATCGCCCGCTGCCGGATCAGGTCCACCACGCCGGCAAAGCTCGATTCCGCCCCGATGGGCAGCTGGAGCGGGAGGGCCCGTGCCTGCAGCCTTTCCCGGAGCTGCCGGAGCACGTTGAAGAAATCGGCACCGACAATGTCCATCTTGTTAACGTAGGCAATGCGGGGCACGTGATAGCGGTCGGCCTGGCGCCAGATTGTTTCTGACTGCGGCTCCACGCCGCCCTTGGCGCAGAAAATGGCCACCACCCCGTCGAGGACGCGCATGGAGCGCTCCACTTCCACGGTAAAGTCCACGTGCCCGGGCGTATCGATAATATTAATGCGAGCATCGCGCCAAAAGCAGGTCGTCGCCGCCGAGGTAATGGTAATGCCGCGCTCCTGCTCCTGGATCATCCAGTCCATCGTCGCCGTGCCCTCGTGCACCTCGCCGAGCTTGTGCACCCGCCCGGTGTAAAAAAGCATCCTTTCGGTAGTCGTGGTTTTACCGGCATCAATGTGGGCGGCGATACCGATATTCCTGATTTTCTCCAGCGGAAAGTCCCGGCTCATCCCTTCTTCCCTCCTTCCATTCAAGATTCAAGAGGCCAGAGGCCGGAAGCAAGAAATTGCCTGATGCTTCCATATCTTGCTTTTATCCTCCTGCCTCTTCTTGCCTCTATTATCTTGCTTCTTGCCCCTTGATCACCATCTGTAGTGGGCAAAGGCCTTGTTCGCCTCGGCCATCTTGTGCGTATCTTCCTTCTTCTTTATGGCCGCGCCGACGCCGTTGGAGGCATCCAAGATCTCCGCGGCCAGGCGCTGCGACATTGTTTTTTCTCCCCGCGTCCTGGCAAAGCTGATGATCCAGCGGATGGCCAGCATGCTCTTGCGGTGCGGGGCTACCTCCACCGGAACCTGGTAGGTGGCGCCACCCACGCGACGGGGTTTTACCTCCAGGACGGGCGACACGTTGCGGACCGCCGTTTCAAAAACCTCTACCGGATCCTTGCCCGTTTTCTGACGGATTATGTCAAAGGCCTCATAGCAGATCCGCTGCGCGATTCCCTTTTTCCCGTCGTACATGAGCTTGTTGATAAGTTTGGCCACCATTTTGCTTCCATAAACAGGATCCGGAAGGATATCCCGCTTGGGTACAGGGCCCTTGCGTGGCATCTTCCCCATCACCTCTTGTCCTGTTATTCGCTAATCGCTACTTCTTCGGTTTTTTCGTCCCATACTTGGAGCGGGCCTTGGCCCGGTTTTCCACCCCGGCCGCATCCAAGGCCCCGCGCACCAAGTGGTAGCGGACGCCCGGCAAGTCCTTCACGCGCCCACCCCGGACCAGCACCACGGAGTGCTCCTGGAGATTATGGCCGATGCCGGGAATATAGGCGGTAACCTCTACCCCGTTGGTCAGGCGGACGCGGGCAATCTTCCGCAAAGCTGAATTGGGCTTCTTCGGCGTCGTCGTGGATACCCTGGTGCACACGCCCCGCTTCTGCGGAGAGCCTTCCAGCGCCGGTGCTGATGATTTTTGGGTCAGCTTGCGGCGCCCCTTGCGTACCAGTTGATTTAAGGTCGGCAACGATCCACCCCCCTTTAGAACTCGATGATGGCGGCAGCGGCTGCTTTCACTTTAATTCCGCATATCCTGCCCAGTTCTGTCATGGTTTTGACGTAGCTCACTTTTACTCCCCTGGCGGCGGCAAGTTCCGCCACCGGGGCGCTGACCTTCGCTTCGGCATCTTCAGCGAGCAGAACCAGGATCGCTTCTCCTTTTTCCAGCGCCTTCAGGGTTTGCTTTGTCCCCACTACTTTCCTCCGCGCTCCGGAAACCTGCTCTGCCAGTTCAGTGTCGCTCAAGAACCTCCAACCTCACTTTCTGAAAGTACACACCCTTTCAAAAAGCGCACCTTGGTATTTTAACACCGCCTTTGGGTGTTGTCAACGAGATTTGCCTCCGCGCTGCGCTGCAGGCCGCTTAAGCCTGCCGCCGCTCCCCTTGCCGCAACGGGATTAGCTATCGCTCCCGGGAGCCTGGGAGACGGAGGGCGCCGAAAACTCCTCGCCGGGGGCGGGGACGACGGCCTCCTCCAGCTCCGCATCGCCGGCAGCTTTCTCCTCGGGCGTCTCTTCCGGCTCGCCCGGCACCCGCACCTTGATGTTCCGGTAGCGGGACATCCCCGTGCCCGCGGGAATGAGCTTGCCGATAATCACGTTCTCCTTCAGCCCCAGCAGGCGATCCACCTTCCCCTTAATCGCCGCGTCGGTAAGAACGCGGGTCGTCTCCTGGAAGGAGGCGGCGGAGAGGAAGGAATCTGTGACCAGGGAGGCCTTGGTGATGCCCAGGAGAATAGGCCGGGCCTGGGCCGGGCGGCCCCCTTCTTTCCTCACCTGCTCGTTAATTTCCTCGAAGAGGTAGCCGTCGACAATGCCTCCCGGCAGCAGATCGGTATCCCCGGGATCTTCAACCTTCACCTTCTTCAGCATCTGCCGGATGATCACTTCAATGTGCTTGTCGTTGATGTCAACCCCCTGCATGCGGTAGACATACCGCACCTCGTGGAGCAGGTAGAGCTGCACGCCGCGCACCCCTTTGACCTTGAGCAGCTCGTGGGGGTTGATGGAGCCCTCGGTAAGCTCGTCGCCGGCATTGACCTTCTGCCCGTCCACCACCTTTATGCGAGCGCCGTAGGGCACAGGGTAGATGCGCTCCTCGTGCTCCGAGATGACCCTTATTTCGCGCTTGTAGCGCGTCTCCTGGATGTCCACGACGCCGGAAATCTCGGCGATGAGAGACTGCCCCTTGGGCTTGCGCGCTTCGAAAAGCTCCTCCACCCGCGGCAGCCCCTGGGTGATGTCGTCGCCGGCCACGCCCCCGGTATGGAAGGTGCGCATGGTCAACTGGGTGCCCGGCTCGCCAATGGACTGCGCAGCGATGATCCCCACCGCCTCGCCCACGTCGACAACCTTCCCCGTGGCCAGGTTGCGCCCGTAGCACTTGACGCAGATGCCATGGCGGCTGCGGCAGGTAAGCACGGAGCGGAAACGGACCTCGGTAATGCCCAGCTTGACGATCTGCTCGGCCGCATCCTCGTCGATCATCTCGTCACGGTCCACGATAATCTCGCCGGTTTCGGGATGGTAAACCGGCTCCAGGGCAAAGCGGCCGATGACCCGCTGGACGGCCTCCTCGATGGTATGGTCATACTCCAGGTATTCGCTTAAGCTGATGCCCTGCCCCGTGCCGCAGTCCTCTTCGCGGATGATCACATCCTGCACCACGTCCACCAGCCTGCGGGTGAGATAGCCCGAGTCCGCCGTCTTCAGGGCCGTGTCCGCCAGGCCCTTGCGGGCACCGTGGGTGGAGATGAAGTACTCCAGCACGGTCAGCCCTTCGCGGAAATTGGCCTTGATGGGCAGGTCAATAATGCGCCCGGCCGGGTCGGCCATGAGGCCGCGCATGCCGGCGAGCTGGGTAATCTGCGACTCGTTGCCGCGGGCCCCGGAATGGGCCATCATGTAGATGGGGTTGAGCCTGTCTAGCCCGGCCATGAGCGAGCGGGTTACTTCATCCTTGGCCCGGCTCCAGATCTCAATGACGCGGTCGTAGCGCTCCTTCTCCGTGATGAGGCCGCGCTGGAAATTCTCCTCGGTAGCCCAGACCAACTCCTCGGCCCGCTGCAGGATCTCCTGCTTGTTGGGCGGAATGACCAGGTCGACGACGCCCACGGTGACCCCGGCGCGGGTGGCATAGTGGAAGCCGAGCCGCTTGATCTCGTCCAGGATCTCCGCCGTCCGCGTATTGCCGTACTTGCGGTAGCAGCGGAAGACAAGTTCGCCCAGGAAATCTTTCTTGATGGGATCGTTCAGCGGCACCTTCTTCAAGACTTCCTGCGGCTTCAGCCCCCGCAGGGGGATGAAGTTCTTTTCAGGCAGGTAATCGTTGAAATCGGCGTTATTTATATAAGGAAAGTCCGGAGGAAAGACATCGTTAAAGATGATCTTGCCCACGGTGGTGAGCAGGAACTTCTTGCGGCGGGCGAAGCTGCGTCCCCGGAAGCCGGAAGCCTTGACAAAGATGCGGGCGTGCAGGTCCAGGTAGCCCAGGCTGTAGGCGGTAATGGCCTCCTCGGGATCGACGTAGATGTTCCCCTCGCCCTTGGCCCCTTCCTTCTCCAGCGTGAGGTAGTAGCAGCCCAGGACCATGTCCTGGGTGGGTGTAACCACGGGGCGACCGTCCTTGGGGTTAAGAATGTTCTGCGACGCCAGCATGAGCACGCGCGCCTCGGCCTGGGCCTCCGCCGAAAGAGGCACGTGGACCGCCATCTGGTCCCCGTCAAAGTCGGCGTTGTAGGCCACGCAGACCAGCGGGTGAATCTGGATGGCGCGCCCCTCCACCAGTACCGGTTCAAAGGCCTGGATCCCCAGGCGGTGCAGCGTGGGGGCGCGGTTAAGCAGCACGGGGTGGTCCTTGATCACCTCTTCCAGGACATCCCAGACCTCGGGCCGGGCCTTCTCCACCATGCGCTTGGCGCTCTTGATGTTGTGGACGATCTCGTCGCTCACCAGCCGCTTCATGACGAAGGGCTTGAACAGCTCCAGGGCCATCTCCTTGGGCAGGCCGCACTGGTAGAGCTTCAGGTTGGGGCCGACGACGATGACCGAGCGGCCCGAGTAGTCCACGCGCTTGCCCAGGAGGTTCTGGCGGAAGCGTCCCTGCTTTCCTTTAAGCATGTCGCTCAGCGATTTCAGGGGGCGATTGCCGGGGCCGGTTACCGGCCGGCCGCGCCTGCCGTTGTCAATGAGCGCATCAACGGCCTCCTGGAGCATGCGCTTCTCGTTGCGGACAATGATGTCGGGAGCACCCAGGTCGAGAAGGCGCTTCAGGCGGTTGTTGCGGTTGATCACCCGGCGGTAGAGGTCGTTCAGGTCGGAGGTGGCAAAGCGGCCCCCGTCCAGCTGGACCATGGGGCGCAGGTCGGGCGGAATGACCGGTATCACCTCCAGGATCATCCAGGAGGGCTTGTTGCCCGACTTGCGAAAAGCTTCCACCACTTCCAGGCGCCGGATGGCGCGCAGCTTCTTCTGGCCGTTGGAATTTTTTAGCTCGGCGCGCAGCTCGGCGGCCAGCTGATCGAGGTCGATCTCCTCCAGGAGCTTCTTGATGGCCTCGGCGCCCATCTCCGCCTTAAAGCCTTTTCCGGCCTTGAACAGGGCCGCGTACTTCTCGCGGTACTCGCGGTACTCCGCTTCCGACAGGAGCTGCTTCTTGCTGAGGATGGTTTCCCCGGGATCAATGACCACGTAGGAGACGAAATAAAGGACTTTTTCCAGGTTCCGCGGCGACATGTCCAGGAGCAGCCCCATCCGGCTGGGAATCCCCTTGAAATACCAGATGTGCGAGACGGGAGCGGCAAGCTCGATGTGGCCCATCCTTTCGCGGCGCACCTTGGCCCGCGTCACCTCCACCCCGCAGCGATCGCAGACGACGCCGCGGTAGCGGACCCGCTTATACTTGCCGCAGTTGCATTCCCAGTCCTTTTGCGGCCCGAATATCTTTTCGCAAAAGAGTCCTTCGCGTTCAGGCTTAAGGGTGCGGTAGTTGATTGTCTCCGGCTTTTTCACCTCGCCGCGGGACCAGGCCCGGATCTGCTCGGGTGAAGCCAAGCCAATCTTTAACGCGTCAAAGCTGTTTACGTCCAAGAAATTTCGCTCCTTTCGCCGGAACTAAGCGTTAGTAATCTTTTTTGCGTCCTTTGCGCGACGTGCGGGAGAGCGGGCCGTTGTCGTAGTCATCGTCTTCGTCTTCCAAGCCCGGTGCCTCCTCCAACTCTCCCAGATGGTCCAGGGAAACTTCATCTATGTCGCCCGCTTCCACGGAAGCATAGGAAAGGGGCAGCTCCTCTTCAGAAGGCTCCTCCTCCAGGATATCCTCCTCATCTATTTCTGCCTCCTCCAGCTCTTCTTCATCATCTTCCGCCGTTATCTCCAGTTCTTCTCCATCGGTGTCGGCATCCAGATCCTCGTCGGAGCCTGCTTCAAACCCCTCCAGGTTCACCTCGAGGCGGCGGTAATCGGCATCGTCATCGCCCTCGCGAATCTCCACTTCTCCCTTTTCTTCGCTGAGCACCTTCACGTCGAGGCAGAGGCTTTGCAGCTCTTTTACCAGTACCTTAAAGGACTCGGGGACGCCCGGCTCGGGGATGTTCTCGCCTTTGACAATGGCCTCGTAAGTTTTAACCCGCCCGACGACATCGTCGGATTTCACGGTTAAAATCTCCTGCAGGGTGTAAGCGGCCCCGTAGGCTTCCAGGGCCCAGACCTCCATCTCGCCGAAGCGCTGGCCGCCGAACTGGGCCTTGCCGCCCAGGGGCTGCTGCGTCACCAGGGAATAGGGCCCCGTGGAGCGAGCATGGATCTTGTCGTCCACGAGGTGGGCCAGTTTCATCATGTAGACGTAGCCCACGGTGACCTCGTTGTCGAAGGGTTCCCCGGTGCGGCCGTCGTAGAGGCGTATCTTGCCGTTCTCCGGCAGGCCGGCCTCTCTCAGGGCAGCAAAAATGTCTTCCTCCACGGCCCCGTCAAAGACGGGAGAGGCAATGTGGATGCCCAGTGTTTTCGCGGCCCAGCCCAGGTGAGTCTCCAGGACCTGCCCGATGTTCATGCGCGAGGGAACCCCCAGGGGGTTGAGGACAATCTCCACCGGGGTGCCGTCGGGCAGGAAGGGCATATCTTCTTCGGGAAGAATGCGGGCAATGACCCCCTTGTTGCCGTGGCGGCCGGCCATCTTGTCGCCCTCGGAGATCTTCCGCTTCTGGGCCACGTAGACGCGCACCAGATGGTTGACCCCGGGGGAGAGCTCGTCGCCGGCTTCGCGGGTGAAAACCTTGACGTCGACGACGATGCCCGACTCGCCGTGCGGCACCCGCAGCGAGGTGTCCCTCACCTCGCGGGCCTTCTCCCCGAAAATGGCCCGCAGGAGCCTCTCTTCGGCGGTGAGCTCCGTTTCGCCCTTGGGCGTAACCTTGCCCACGAGGATGTCCCCGGAGCGCACCTCGGCGCCGATGCGGACGATGCCGCGCGCATCCAAGTCCCGCAGGGCGTCTTCGCCCACGTTGGGAATGTCACGGGTGATCTCCTCGGGGCCCAGCTTGGTATCGCGGGCTTCGCATTCGTACTCCTCGATGTGAATGGAGGTGAAAATATCTTCTTTCACCAGCTTCTCGCTGATCAAAATGGCGTCTTCGTAGTTGTAGCCCTCCCAGGGGAGGAAGGCGGTGAGCACGTTGCGCCCCAGGGCCAATTCGCCCCGGTTGGTGCAGGCGCCGTCGGCAATGACCATGCCCGCTTCAACCCGCTCCCCGCGCGTAACGATGGGGTGCTGGTTGATGCAGGTGCCCTGGTTGGAGCGCCTGAACTTCTGCAGGGTGTAAATGTCCAGGCCGCTGGCGCCCCAGGGCGTGGGACCCTCTTCAAACCTCTCCCCGGTGCGGCCGTTAATGCGGTAATTGGGCCCCTCGGGATCTTCCTCCCGGCGCACCACGATCTCCGTGGCCGTCACCCGGATGACCTCGCCGGGCGCCCGGCAGATAACCACCGCCCCCGAATCGTAGGCCACCTTGCTCTCCAGCCCTGTCCCCACCAGCGGCGCCTCCGTTCGCAAAAGCGGCACCGCCTGGCGCTGCATGTTCGCACCCATGAGCGCCCGGTTGGCGTCGTCGTTTTCCAGGAAGGGGATGAGCGCCGTAGCCACGCTGACCAGCTGCTTCGGCGAAACGTCCATGTAGTCAACCTCGGTGGGCTTGCGCAGCACCGTGTCGTACTGGTAGCGGCAGACGACGCGGTTGTCCACAAAGCGCCCCTCGCTGTCCAGCTTGGCGTTGGCCTGGGCAATAACATACTTGTCTTCGTCATCAGCCGTCAGGTAGACGATTTCGGAGGTGACCCGCCTCTCTTTCTTGTCCACCTTCCGGTAGGGGGTTTCAATGAAGCCGTAGTTGTTGATGCGGGCATAGGTGCTAAGGGAGCCAATGAGGCCGATGTTCGGCCCTTCAGGCGTCTCAATGGGGCAGATGCGGCCATAGTGGGAGTGGTGCACGTCGCGCACCTCGAAGCCGGCCCGCTCGCGGCTTAAGCCGCCGGGGCCGAGCGCGCTGAGCCGCCGTTTGTGGGTCAGCTCCGCCAGGGGATTGGTCTGGTCCATAAACTGGGACAGCTGGCTGCTGCCGAAAAACTCCTTGATGGCGGCGATGACCGGGCGGATGTTGATAAGCGCCTGCGGGGTAATGGCATCCACGTCCTGGATGGTCATCCTCTCCCGCACCACCCGCTCCATCCTGGAAAGCCCGATGCGGAACTGGTTCTGCAGCAGTTCGCCCACGCCGCGCAGGCGGCGGTTGCCGAGGTGGTCAATGTCATCGCCCTTGCCGATGCCGTCCATCAGGTTGAGGATGTAGCCCACGGTGGCTACCACGTCCTCGCGGACGAGGTGTTTGACCTCCAGGTCCACCTTCCCGTTGCTAATTATCAGGCAGCTTCCGCCGCGGTGCTTGATGCGGGCCCGGTGGATACCGGCCTCCTCTATCTTAAGGGCCATTTCTTCGTCCACCACCGTCCCCTCGGGGCAAATCAGCTCCCCCGTCCGGGGATCGGCGATATCCTCGGCCAGCTCGTAGCCCACGAGGCGGTTGGCCAGGGAAAACTTCTTGTTAACCTTGAACCTGCCCACCTGGGCAAAGTCGTAGCGCCTGCTGTCAAAAAAGAGCGACTCGAAAAGGGTGCGCGCGTTGTCTATGTTTAGCGGCTCCCCGGGGCGCAGCCGCTTGTAGATTTCCAGCAGCGCGCTCTCCTCGGAATCGGTATGATCTTTTTCCAGCAGGGCCAGGATGCGGGTATCGTGATCAAAGAGATCCAGTATTTCCTGGTTGCTGCCGTAGCCGATGGCCCGGAGCAAAACCGTGACCAGCAGCTTGCGGGTGCGATCAATCTTTACATAAATGCCGTCATTGACATCAGTCTCAAACTCAAGCCAGGTCCCACGGTTGGGGATGATGGTGGCGCTGACCAGCTCCTTGCCCGTGGCGCCCGTGGGATCGGGTTTCTTGTCAAAATAAACCCCCGGAGAGCGAACCAGCTGGCTGACGATGACGCGCTCCGCCCCGTTGATAATGAAGGTTCCGTTCTCGGTCATCTTGGGGAGATCGCCCATGAACACCTCTTGCTCTTTCACTTCCCCCGTCTCCTGGTTGATGAGACGCACATTGACCTTGAGCGGAACGGCGTAAGTGGCGTCCCTCTCCTTGCATTCATCTACGGAGTACTTGGGCTCGCCCAGGGTATAGTCATATATTTCCAGGACGAGATTGCCGGTAAAATCCCTGATGGGAGAAATATCCCTGAATACCTCGCCAAGGCCCTTTTCGATAAACCACTGGTAGGAACTGCGCTGCACATCAATCAAGTTGGGAAGCTCGAGAATCTCTTGAATACGGGCATAACTTCGCCGCTTTCTGGTGCCGGAGGCGACTTGGATAGCCATGAAAAAAAATCACTCTCCCTAGACCTGGTTGATGGTTAGAAGAAATGGGAAGTCTGGCCTGAAAAAACAAATAGGCATTTTACTATTGTTTCCCTTTGGGCTAACAATTATACCGAAGAACAAAATTTAAACGGCAGCAATCTAAACTCCTAGACATTCTTAGAT
>JAAZIN010000055.1 GCA_012800855.1 Bacillota bacterium | reverse complement strand
TGCGCCAGCCCGGCAGACGACAAACAGTAGGTAATCGCCGCCGTCAACGTGGTCTTGCCATGGTCCACGTGGCCAATCGTCCCAATGTTCACATGAGGCTTGGTCCGCTCAAACTTTTTCTTCGCCACTTCGGCACCTCCTCTTTAGGTAAAAAGAAAATCCGCGATTCCAGAATTCACCTTTACCCTATTATGCCACAATAACAAAAAAAATAAAGAATGGTGGCGGCGCAGGGACTCGAACCCCGGACACTGCGGGTATGAACCGCATGCTCTAACCAACTGAGCTACGCCGCCATGGAGCTCACGACCGGACTCGAACCGGTGACCTTATCCTTACCAAGGATACGCTCTACCTCCTGAGCTACGTGAGCAAGTATATAAAGGAAACCGCGTGCTGCGATTTCCTGTAAAAATGGTTGCGGGGGCAGGATTTGAACCTGCGACCTCCGGGTTATGAGCCCGACGAGCTACCTGACTGCTCCACCCCGCGTCGTCTCTGGAGCGGGTGATGGGAATCGAACCCACGCTACCAGCTTGGGAAGCTGGCGCTCTGCCATTGAGCTACACCCGCATGCAAGCGCTTTTTGATTATACACGCCTTTTGCAGAAATGTCAACTACCCTAGCTTTTCCTCACCTCCAGGTAGCGCTCCAGCTTGCGCTTCACCCGCTGGAGGGCGTTGTCGATTGACTTGACGTGGCGCTCCAGCTCTTCGGCAATCTCCTGGTACGACTTCCCCTCCAGGTAGAGGGTGAGCACCTTCCACTCCAGGTCGCTTAATATCTCGCCCATCTTGTACTCAATGTCGTTGTATTCTTCCCGGTTTATCATCAACTCTTCGGGGTCGGTAATCTTGGTGCCGGAGAGCACATCGAGCAGGGTCCTGTCCGAATCTTCGTCGTAGATGGGCTTGTTCAGCGAGACATAGGAATTGAGGGGAATGTGCTTCTGCCGGGTGGCCGTCTTAATGGCCGTGATGATCTGCCGCGTAATGCAGAGCTCGGCAAAAGCGCGGAAGGATGAGAGCTTGTCCCCCCTGAAATCGCGAATGGCCTTGTAGAGCCCAATCATGCCCTCCTGGATGATATCTTCGCGGTCAGCCCCGATGAGAAAATAGGACCTAGCCTTAGCTTTCACAAAATTCTTATACTTGTTAATTAAATATTCCAGGGCGATGGTGTTGCCGTCTTTAGCCTCGCTGACAATATCCTCGTCGCTTTTGTACTCCAGCTCCGTGTAAACATTGCTGCTGCCTTTCGCTTCAGGGGCTAAAGAGCTCACATCAATCGCCTCCATGGGCTGTATTTGTTTGAGGAGGAACATGCCTGGTTGATGGTGTAATTATAGCGCAAAGCGCCCGGGGTGGTCAAGCCTTTCTCCCCCGGCCGCCGCCCGCTGGCGCTCATTCTTCCGACAGCCAACCTTCTCTCTGGGCCGCGGCGGCGTAGACAATCACCGCCGCCGCTACCGCGGCATTAAGTGAGCCTCCCGGCCCGCGCATGGGGATGGAGATGATGCCGTCGCATTTCTCCCGCAGCAGGCGGGAGATTCCCTTCCCCTCCGAGCCGATGACCAGGGCAAAGGAGCCGCGGTAATCAACCCGGTAATAGGGCAGCGGCCCGTCCGCGGCGGTGCCATAGACCCAGAAGCCCTCCTTCTTCAGGCGCTGCACCGCGTCGGCGAGATTTACCACCCGCGCCACGGGCAGCCTCTCGGCGGCCCCCGCGGCCACCTTGCGCACGGCGGGAGTAATCCTCACGCTGCGATCCTGGGGGATGATGATCCCGTCCATGCCCGCCGCCTCGGCAGTGCGCAGCAGCGAGCCCAGGTTCTGCGGATCCTGCAGGTGATCGAGGATGATGAGAAAAGGATCCTCCCGCCCCGCCCGCGCCCGTTCCAGCAGCTGCTCCAGGTTGAGATAGGAATAGGGGCGGGCCAGGGCGGCCACGCCCTGGTGGCTGCCGCCGCCCGCGAGCCGCTGCAGCTCGCGGCGCGGCATTATCTCCAGGGGAAGGCCCTGGCGCTGCGCCTCCCGGGCAATCTGGCCCACGATCGCGCCCTTCTGGCCTTCCGCCAGGTAGACCCGCTGCACGTTCCCGCTGCGGAGCGCCTCCAGCACCGCCCGGCGCCCGATGACCAGGTCCTCCCTGCCGGATTGCTCAGGCTTCGGCGTCCTCTTCATCCTTAACCTTGCCCTGCAGCCTCCCGCAGCTCATTTCACCCTCGGGGCAGTAGTTGTCCGTTTCACAGGGCGGGCCGGCATTCCTGAACAGCTCCGGGGCCACCCGGCGCACTTCGGCCAGCATCAGCCTGGCCAGGCGGCGGATCTCCCACTGGGCCCTGTTGCAGCAGCGCACCCGGAAAAAGTGGAGCAGGCTGCGCGCGTTCATGGTCACCACCAGCTTGGTCTCGCAGGCGTTGGGCAGGATGTAGCGCGCATCCTCGCGGGGCACCGCCGCGCAGAGCTCGGCGTAGCAGCGGCGGATGGCCTCGATCTGCCGTTCAAAAATCTCCTTGGCCACCGGGTTCTTTTCGATGGAGGGAGGTGTGATCCAGGTAAAATTGGTCTCATCGACGTAGCGCTGCGATTTCTGCGAGTAGGAAGCAATGCGGTGGCGAACCAGCTGGTGGGAGAGGGCCCGGCTGACCCCCTCCACGGCAAAGGTAAAGGAGACATGCTCCAGGGGGGACTGGTGTCCCATCTCGATGAGCTTGTTCACAAAGGACCTTGTTTTCTCCGGGTCCAGGGCCCGGGCAATCTCGGCCGCCGAAGCGGTGGAGTAGCAGAGCCTGGCCGCGGCGGCGACAGTGCGCTCGGGATCGGGAGTCCAGGCGATCAGTTCCACGTGCATTCTTATCCATCACCTTCCGCTTGAATTGCCGCTGCCCAGCGGCTGGTTGGGTTTGTCCCAAAAGGCTTTTCAGGAAAGGGGCTTGCGCTTCCAGCGCACGCCGTGCGGTGTATCCTCGAGGATGATCCCCCGCGCCAGCAGTTCTTCGCGAATGCGGTCCGCGGTGGCCCAGTCTTTCCTGCGCCGCGCCTCCTCGCGCCGGGCGATCATCTGGCGCAGCTCTTCATCGAGCTCCTCGAGCTCATCGGGTTCCCGCAGCTCCAGTATATCAAAAAGGGCGTTGGTCTCGCCATAAAAAGCAAGGCACTCTTCCAGCAGCTTACGGCTGTGCGGATGATCACCGTTGAGGTAGATATTGGCCTCGCGGGCCAGCTCAAAGAGAGCGGCCAGGGCGCCGGCGGTATTGAAATCGTCATCCATGGCCTCGATAAAGCGCTCCCGCGCCGCTGCGATGGACTGGCGAAGCTGATCCCCGCCCTCCTCCGTATCCCGGCGAGATGCGGGTAGGGCCCGGCTAAGATTGTCCGCCAGCTCCTGGAGCCTCTCCCGTCCCGAGCGGGCCTGGAGAAGGAGATCGCGGCTGAAGTTGAGCGGGCTGCGGTAATGCGCCGAGAGGATGAAAAAGCGGAAATCAAGGGGATTGAATTCTTCAAGCAGCTGGCGCACGGTCAAGACATTGCCCAGGGACTTGGACATTTTCTGCCGGTCGATGTTCAGGTAGCCGGCGTGGAGCCAGTAGCGGGCAAAGGGCTTCCCCGTGGCCCCGCTGCTCTGGGCGATTTCATTCTCGTGGTGGGGGAAGATGAGATCCGCCCCGCCGGCATGGATATCAATGCTTTCGCCGAGGTAGCGCATGGCCATGGCGGAGCATTCAATGTGCCATCCCGGACGCCCCTCGCCCCAGGGACTATCCCAGGCCGGCTCGCCGGGCTTGCGGCCCTTCCACAGCGCGAAGTCCAGGGGCTTTCTTTTCCGCTCGCCCGGCTCCACGCGGGCTCCCGCCACCAGCTCCTCGGGCGACTGGTGCGAAAGCTGCCCGTAGCCGGGAAAGGCCCCCGTGTCAAAGTAAACATCGCCGCCGGAGACATAGGCCAGGCCGCGCTTTTCCAGGCGACGGATGAGCCCGATAATGGGGCCGATATGCTCCGTGGCGCGCGGCTGGACGTCCGCCGGGCGCACCCGCAGGCGGGCGGCATCCTCTTTATAGGCGGCGATGAAACGCTCCGCCAGCTCAGGCACGCTGATCCCCTCCTCGGCGGCGCGGCGGATCATCTTGTCATCGATATCGGTATAGTTCTGCACCATTTTCACCCGGTAGCCCCTGTAGTTAAGATAGCGCCGGATGACGTCAAAAACGATGAACACGCGGGCATTGCCGATATGAATGTAGTCGTAGACCGTGGGCCCGCAGACATACATGGTCACCGCCGGCGGATTTAAGGGCTCGAATTCCTCCTTGCGGTGGGTAAGGGTGTTATAAATCCTTAGAGCCAACGCGTGCCACCCCCCTTTCCAGCATCTCGAGCTGGTAGCGCAGGCTGTCAATCTGGTCCTGGAGCCGGTGCAGCGCCTCGGCGATGGGGTCGGGAAGATCGGTGTGGTTCAGGTTGATGGAGGGCACGGGAGTGCCGTGGTGCACCACCACCCGCCCCGGGATGCCCACCACCGTGGCGCCGGGCGGAACGGGGCGCAGGACCACCGAGCCGGCCCCGATCCTGCTGTTGTCGCCGATCTCAATGGGACCCAAAATCTTGGCTCCCGCCCCGATAACCACATTGTTTCCAATGGTGGGATGTCTTTTGCCCCGCTCCTTGCCGGTGCCCCCCAGGGTCACGCCCTGGTAGATGGTCACGTTATCGCCCACCTCGGTGGTCTCCCCGATGACCACGCCCATGCCGTGATCGATGAAGACCCCCTCCCCGATTTTGGCCCCCGGGTGGATCTCGATGCCCGTCAGCCAGCGGGAGAAGTGGGAAACCAGCCTGGCCAGAAGCTTCAGGCCGCGCCGGTGCAAGAAGTGGGCGAGGCGGTGAAAGAGAAGGGCATGAAGCCCCGGGTAGCAGAGCAGCACCTCGAGAGTACTCCTGGCGGCGGGATCTCTCTCCTTGACCGCATTTATATCACGCAAAAGCCGTTTGAACATCCTTTTCACCCCTTTAAACAACTTTGGCCGCCTCGCACAGAGACGGCCTTGACCGCGGTTCCACCCTGTTTGGACGCAAAAGCGCCCCCCTCGGACCGTGTAACGGGCGGTGCCGGGAGCCGCTACTGGCCTTCACGGCTCCTGCTCCAGGGCGCACTTCAGAAAAACCCGGCGGCCAAAGCCCCTTCCAGCCGGCGAGGGCTTCTCTCTGGGGTGCGGGTTTAACCTACTCTCCCCTTCACTGCATTTACGGAATGTTTTAAAGTATTATATACACCATGCTCTCCTTTTGTCAACAAAGTGGCCAGCGAAGACCGGAGCAAAAGTTGGCGGGCTTTTACGGTACGCCCCCGGGCAGCCCATGGGCCGCCCCTATAAATTAACATGCATGGTAAAATTTGATATCCGCAAGTTCACGCTGTACGGTTGACATGAAAATTTGGGGGCTGGTATGATGGAGGTGGTATACATAAAACCGGACACGCGGGCCCCGCAGACGCGTGAATTGGGGGAGGAGACGACTTGTCCAGAACACTGCGCAGGCAATGCCTTAGCTGCGGCCGCTCTTTTGAAGTAAGCGTTCTTGAAGAATGCTCCTCGGAATGTGACGCAGGCTTCCCGCAGCGGAGCCCCTCTTTCTGCCCACTCTGCAAGGCCAGGATTGAAAAAGAGGCCGGGGATGCTCAACAGGACCCCAAGCCCATGTAGGTGAAGCGGGGGCAGCCATCCACCCTCCCCGGCACACCTGCTCCCGCTTACGGTTCGACCCCGGCGGCCTTCAGCCGGGCCAGGCTCCGCATGAGAGCTGCCTCGGCGCGGGCCACGTCCAGGTCCGGCGACCGCTCCCACAGCCTCTTCTTCGCCCGCTCCATGGCGCGGCGAGCCCTCTCCACGTCAATCTCCGAAGGCAGCTCCGCCGCATCGGCCAAGATTACCACCCGGCCCGGACCGGCTTCCATGAAGCCGCCGGACACGGCCAGCCGCTCCCAGCGGCCGCCCTTGCGGTAGCGGACCACGCCAGGCTTCAAGGTAGTGAGCAGGGGGCTGTGCCGCGGCAGAACGCCCAGGTGGCCTTCCGAACCCGGGGCGATAACGCTTTCCACCTCTTCCCGCAGGATCATCCGTTCCGGTGTGACAACCTCCAGCAGCAGCGGACTCACTGCAGCAGCTCCTCTCCTTTTTTAACAGCCTCATCGATTGTGCCGACCATGTAAAAGGCCTGCTCCGGCAGGTAGTCGTGGCGCCCCTCCAGGATCTCCTTAAAGCCGCGCAGGGTCTCGCTCAGGGGCACGTAAACTCCCGGCCGGCCCGTAAAGGCCTCCGCCACGTGGAAGGGCTGCGAGAGGAAGCGCTGGATCTTGCGCGCCCGGGCCACGATGAGCTTGTCTTCATCGGAAAGCTCCTCGATGCCCAAAATGGCGATGATGTCCTGGAGCTCCTTGTATCGCTGCAGGATGCGCTGCACCCCCCGGCTGATGGTGTAGTGCTCCTCTCCCACCACGTGGGGATCGAGAAGGCGCGAGGTTGAATCCAGGGGATCCACCGCCGGGTAGATGCCCAGCTCGGCCAGCTGCCGTGAAAGGACGATGGTGCCGTCAAGATGGGCAAAAGTGGTCGCCGGAGCCGGGTCGGTGAGGTCGTCGGCGGGAACGTAGATAGCCTGGACCGAGGTTATGGAGCCGCTCCTGGTAGAGGTGATGCGCTCCTGCAGGTTGCCCATCTCGGTGAACAGGGTGGGCTGGTAGCCCACCGCCGAAGGCATGCGCCCCAGCAGGGCCGAAACCTCGGAACCGGCCTGGACAAAGCGGAATATATTGTCGATAAAGAGAAGGACATCCCGCCCGCCGGTGTCCCGCAGGTACTCAGCCATGGTAAGGCCGGTTAAACCCGCCCGCAGGCGGGCCCCGGGCGGCTCATTCATCTGGCCGAAAACGAGGACCGTTTTGTCCAGGACCCCCGATTCGATCATCTCCAGGTAGAGCTCATTGCCCTCGCGGGTCCGCTCGCCCACGCCGGCAAAGACGGAGTAGCCGCCATGCTCGTAGGCCACGTTGCGAATGAGCTCCATGATGAGGACGGTTTTCCCCACCCCGGCCCCTCCAAAGAGCCCCATCTTCCCTCCCTTGGGCAGGGGGGCGAGGAGATCGAGCACCTTCAAGCCCGTGGTGAGGATCTCCGTGGAAGGCTCCAGCTTATCAAAGGAGGGAGGGGAGCGGTGTATGGGCCACCAGTCTTCCGCCTCCAGGGGGCCTTTCCCGTCAATGGGCTCGCCGATCACGTTGATGAGCCGCCCCAGTATGCCGGGGCCGACGGGCACCTTGATGGGCGAACCCGTATCGATAGCCTTCATCCCGGCATGCAGCCCGTCGGTGGAGGCGAGGGCCACGCAGCGGACCCTGCTGCCGCCCAGGTGCTGCATTACCTCCATGGTCAGGTTGAAGCCTTTTTCCTTAACCTGAACGGCGTTGTATAAATCGGGCAGCTGCTCCTCCCGGAACTCCACGTCCACAACGGGCCCGATGACCTGCACAATCCTGCCTTCATTCATGAACCTTTAATCCCTCCTTGAGCCGTGGCCCTTCAGGGCCTCCGCGCCCGCGGTTATCTCCACGATCTCCTTGGTGATGGCGGCCTGGCGGGCCTTGTTGAAAGAGAGGGTCAGCTGCTCCATGACCTCGCCGGCGTTGGTTGTGGCGCTTTCCATGGCCACCATCCTGGCACTGTGCTCGCTGGCCTTGGCCTCCAGCAGGGCCTGGTAGATCTTGATCTCGCAGTAACGGGGCAAAATGGCCTCCAGCAGCCTCCGGGGATGGGGTTCGTAAATGTAGTCAGCCTCCGCCGCCGCCTTCAGCGCCGGCGCGGCCACGGGCAAAAATCTCTCCACCTTGATCTCGTAGCGCAGGGCGGAATGGAAATGGGCGTAGATGAGCTTGACCTCGTCCAGCTCTCCCTCCAGGTACAGATCCATGAGCCGGCGGGCCAGCTCCCGGGCCTGGGAGAAGCGGGGCTCGTCATCAACCACTTCGTAATAGCCCATCATCTCCACCGGCCTCTTTAGAAAGTAGCGCGTTCCCTTGCCCCCCACCGCCAGCAGGGCCGTGGGATGGTCTTCTTGTTCCAAGCACTCCTCGGCCATGCCGATGAGGTTGGCATTGTAGGCCCCGGCCAGGCCCCGGTCCCCGGTAATGAGAACATAGCCGGTTTTGTTAATCTCCCGGGGTGCCAGCAGGGGGATGGCCTTTGCCTGGGGCGACTGCGCCAGCCGCCCCACCACTTCGGCAATTTTATGGGCATAGGGACGAGCCGCCCAGACCCGGTTCTGGGCCCGGCGCAACCGCGCCGCTGCCACCATCTTCATGGCCCTGGTAACATGCTGGATGTTGTCAATGGCCCGGAGGCGCCGCTTGATATCCCTGATGTTGCTGGACAACGCTCCCACCACCTTTCGCCATGCGGCCGGATCCACCCCATGGCTTCAGCTCACTGGACTTCATCGTCCGGCTGAGCAAAGCTCTTCTTGAATTCGGCAATGCTTTTGTCCAAAAGGGCCTGCGTCTCCTCGTCCAGGGCCTTCCTCTCCCGGATGTTTTTGAGGACTTGAGGATAGCTGCTGTGCAGGAAGCGCAGGTAGCCCTCTTCAAAGGCCCCCACCCTCTCCACGGGTATGTCATCCAGGTGCCTGTTCACGCCGGCATAGATGACCGCAATCTGCTCCTCCACGGGCATGGGGCGGTACTGCCCCTGCTTCAGCAGCTCCATCATGCGCGCGCCCTGGGTCAACTTGGCCTGGGTGGCCTTGTCGAGGTCCGTCCCAAACTGGGCGAAGGCGGCCAGCTCTTGGTACTGGGCCAGGTCGAGGCGCAGGTGCCCCGCCACCTGCTTCATCGCCGCCAGCTGGGCTGCTCCCCCGACGCGGGAAACGGAGAGGCCCACGTTGATGGCCGGCCGCTGGCCGGCATAGAAGAGATCAGATTCCAGGTAGATCTGGCCGTCGGTAATGGAGATGACGTTGGTGGGAATGTACGCCGCCACGTCCCCAGCCTGGGTTTCAATTATGGGCAGGGCCGTGAGCGTGCCCCCGCCGAGGGATTCATGGAGGCAGGCCGCCCGCTCCAGCAGCCGGGAGTGCAGGTAGAAGATGTCCCCGGGATAGGCTTCCCGACCGGGGGGCCTCCGGAGAAGGAGGGACAGCTCCCGGTAGGCCACGGCATGCTTCGACAGGTCGTCGTAGACGAGAAGGACATCTCTGTGCTGCTCGTACATGAAATACTCGCCCATGGCGCAGCCGGCATAGGGGGCGATGTAGAGAAGCGGCGCCGGCTCGCCGGCATTGGCCGCCACCACCGTGGTATACTCCATGGCCCCCGTTTCCTCGAGCTTCTGCACAACGCCGGCCACGGTAGAGGCCTTCTGCCCGATGGCCACGTAAATGCAGATTACATCCTGGCCCTTCTGGTTGATGATGGTATCCACGACCAGGGCCGTCTTCCCCGTCTGGCGATCGCCAATGATCAGCTCCCGCTGGCCCCGGCCGATGGGGATCATGCTGTCGATGGCCTTGATCCCCGTTTGCAGGGGCACATGCACCGGGCGGCGCTGCACCACCCCCGGTGCAGGATGCTCGATGGGCCGATAGGCAGAAGGATTAACCGGCCCCTTTCCGTCCAGGGGCAGCCCCACCGGGTTGACCACCCTGCCGATGAGCGCCTCCCCGCTGGGCACCTCCATGATGCGGAAGGTCCGCTTTACCTCGTCGCCTTCTTTTATGTGAAAGTAGGGACCCAAAATGGCCGCTCCCACGCTGTCTTCCTCCAGGTTCAAGGCCATGCCGTAAACCCCTCCCGGAAACTCCAGGAGCTCTCCGGCCATGACCCCTTCCAGCCGGGCGCGCGCGATGCCGTCGCCCACGTACGTCACCGTGCCCCTGCTTTCCGTCTCTACCTCCAGCTCCGGCTCATAGCCCTTTATCTGCTGAATCAAGATGCTGGCAATCTCTTCAATCTTGTAATCCAAGCCCTGTTTTCCCCCCTTTGCCTGGAGCTACATAATCCTCAAGTGATCGCCTATGCGCACCAGCTTTCTCCTTACGCTGGCATCGATAAGCCTACCCTTCCATCGCACCACCATGCCCCCCAGGAGCTGCGGGTCGATATTGACCTCCAGGCGCACCTTTTTCCCCACAATTGCCGCCAGCCTCTCTTCCAGCTCTCGTTGCAGGTCGGGGGAAATGGGTGCGGCCAGGGTCAACTCAACGGGCTCCACTTCCTTCTCCTGGTCCAGCAGGCGCTGGTACTCGGGAACGATGGCCAGAAAGATCTCGTCCTTCTCCCTCTGTAAAAGCCGGGGAAGGAACTCCGTTAAAGCCTTCTCTTTTTCCTGGCGAGAGATGAGGTCGTACTGGAGAATTTTTGCTATCTCGTCGTCCTCTTCCATCCTTTTTTTCAGGGAAAGCAGCATCTCGCCCAGCTCTTCCGCCCGGCCCAGCTTCCGGGCCGCGGCAAAAAGCGCTTCGGCATAGGCGGCAGCGTACCTGTTCCTGCTCACTGTATCCTCTCCACCTCCGCCAGGGCCTCTCTAACCAGGTGCTCCTGCACGCTTGGCGTCAAGGAGCGGGCCATGGCCTTGCTTGCCGCGGCCACGATGAGCTCCGACGCCTGCCGGCGAATATCCTGCAGGGCCTCTTGCTTTTCTTTTTCTATCTCCGCCCTGGCCTGCTCCATGATCTGGGCCGCTTCCGCCTGCGCCCGGGAAACAATCTCCGTGCGGGTGGCTTCGGCCATGACCGCGGCCTTCTCCAGGATGGCCTGGGCCTCCCGGTTGGCCTCGTCAATTTTTTGCTGGTAACCGGCCATGATCTCCTCCGCCTCCTTGCGGGCGGAGGCGGCCTTCTCCAGGTCTCCCTTAATCTGGTCTTCCCGGTCGGCAAAACTCTTTTGCAGCGGCTTCCAGAGGATGAAATAGAGGGCGGCCAGGACCAGCACGACGTTGATCGCTTCAATTAGAAACGTGGAGGGGTTGAATCCCAGCGCTCCCAGGGCCTCCAAAATTGCCGCCATAAGCTTCCCTCCCCCCGTGCTATTGGGAAATCAGGGCGAATAAATGGGCATGCACATTTATCCGCCCCCCGGAATCAGCCAATCTTAATCCAGATGAGGATGGCCACCGCGAAGCAAAATAGGGTCAGCGCTTCAATAAAGGCCAGGGCTAAAAGGAGAGTGGTGCGGATATCCCCGGCGGCCTCGGGCTGCCTGGCAGTACCCTCCATGGCCGCCCGCGCAGCGATACTCTGGGAAAACGCAGAAGCTATAGCAGCCAGGGTTACCGTTAGCGCCACGCTCAAGTAATTCATCAATACCTACCTCCCATGTATTTTTTCAGTGTCCTTGAACCGCGCTGCTTATGTAAACTACAGTAAGCAGCGAAAATACCAGGGCCTGGATAAGGCCCATGATGACCCCCAGCAGCATCACCGGGGTAGGCGCCAAAAGGGGAACGAGCAGAAACAGCACCGCCACAACCGTCTTCTCGCCAAACATGTTTGCAAAGAGACGCAGGGCCAGCGATACGGGCTTGACCAGCTCTTCAATGACATTGAGGGGAAACATGAACACATTGGGCTCAAAAAAGCGCTTGAGATATGCTCTCAACCCTTTCTCCTTGATGCCAATGAGCTGCACGGTGATAATGGTGACTGCAGCCAGGGCCGCCGTGGTGGAGAGATCCGTTGTGGGCGGCTTCATCCCCGGAATAAACCAGGCGAAGTTCAGGAATAGGATGAACAAAAAAAGGGTGCCTACCACCGGCAGGTACTTCCTCCCCTTGGGCCCCATGTTGGCCTCCAGCAGATCATAGAAGAAGCTGGCCACCATCTCCAGGAGGTGCTGGATGCCCCTGGGGACGATGCTCAACCTCCGCGTGGATATGTAGGCCAGAGGTATAAGGATAGCCATGACCACCCAGGTGTTGACCACGGTGGAGGTTATGGGGATAGATCCCAGGTGGAAGACGATCTTGGGCTGCACATGCTCCAGCACGTGCTGTAAAGCCTCGATATTCAACCAAGCTGCCCTCCTTTCTTCACAGCAAGGTAAAAGGCCTGCCCCATATGGGTAGCCATCTGGAGAAGAAGGCCGGTTAACACGCCAAAGAGAAGGGGTACTCCTCCCAGCGCAGAAAATCCCAGGAGGATAAGATTAAGAAACATCTTGGCCAGCGCAACCGCCATTACCCTGGCGACAGCTTTTTGGGGGGGCGCCCCTCCTTGGCTGTCCAGGGTTTTCATCTGCCAGCGGTAGCCAAGCCAAGCCACAAAGGCCGCCAGGGCCACTCCCAGGGCAAAAAGACGGTTTCCCAGCACTAGGGCGCCAAAAACGATGAGCGCAGCCAGAAGGGCCAGTATTTTCCCCGCGGCATCTCTTTCCATCATTCTACTGGAGATCACCGGCGCGGCCGCTTCCCCTTCCCCTTTTCTTTCTTCTCCTTGGACTCTTGACAGATATCTCTTAACATTTCATATTGTTTCTCTTCTTGCAGTTTTCGCATTTGACTCTCTTGTATTAATTTAGATAATACGCTCCACAAGTTATAAAATCCTGCCGCTACTCCGAAAATAATTCCCAGCACCAAAAACAACGGAGAGGTGCCCAGCCGCCGGTCCAGCCAATCCCCGGCGTAATAGCCCAGCAGCATGGCCAGGATCATGGTGACCCCGAAGGAAAAGGCGAGGTTGAAATAGCGCAGGAATTTCATCCAGCTTGTTTTCTGAGCCATTTAACCGATCCCCCTTGCACAGGTCGTGGGCGGATTTGTGCGTCAAGGCGCACTATAATGATAATTGGGCATTGCCGGAAAAATACCTCTATGCTGCTTGCAGTGAACGCTGGGAAAAGGTGCCTGGATGTGGGCTTTGTTTCATGCCCTAAGGGGACAAGGGAGCAGGTGAAAGAAAGGCGGTTTTTTATTCCGGGGAGCGGGCCTGCAACAGCACCACCGCCTGGGCAGCGATGGCTTCGCCGCAGCCGCAGGGGCCAAGCCCTTCGGCAGTAGTGGCCTTTACCGCCAGGGCGCCCTCCGAAACCTCCAGTATGCGGGCTATGTTCTTCTTCATCTTCTCGACATGGGGAGCCAGCCGCGGGGCCTCGGCTATTACGACCATGTCGGCGTTGACCAGCCGGTAGCCCTTGCCGGCAACGAGCTTCTTTACTTCCCCCAGGAGCTCCAGGCTAGAGATATTGCAGTAGCGGGGATCGCCGGGTGGGAAGTAATGGCCGATGTCGCGCAAACCGGCGGCCCCAAGCATGGCATCCATGAGGGCGTGCACGAGCACATCGGCATCGGAATGGCCTTCCAAACCCAGGGGATAGGGGATGGCCTCCCCGCCTAGAAAGAGGGGCCGGCCCTTGGCGAGGCGGTGGATGTCAAAGCCCATGCCGACGCGAAACAGCTTAGCTGCCTCCTTTTAGAATGGCCTCGGCAAAGAGTAGATCGAGGGGATAGGTTATCTTGATGTTGGCCGGGCTGCCGGCCACGGTGCAGATCTTTTCACCCAGCAGCTCCAGCAGGTAGGCGTCGTCGGGGGCCTCCACGCCAAGGATTTGCGCCTTGCGATAGGCCTCCACGATGAGCTCGCGGCGGAACATCTGGGGAGTCTGAACGCGGCGGACAGCTTCCCGCGAGAGGGTGCGGGAAACGAGGCCGTTAATAGAGATCTCCTTCAGCGTGTCCGTCTCGGGAATCACCGGGATGGCCGCGCCCCATTGCAACGCCGCCTGGAGCACGCGATCAAAAAGTTCGGCGCTGACAAAGGGGCGGACCCCGTCATGGATGCAGACGATCTCCGCTTCCGGCGAGACCGCCTTCAGCCCGAAGTAGACGGAATCCTGCCGCCGCTTGCCTCCTTCAACAAAGATGCTTTTTTCCAGTGAGCAGTGGGGTTTGATCACTTCGCGGGCGTAATCAATCTCTCCGGGGGGGACGACCACCACGACCTGGCCCACCGCCTCCTGGCGGTCAAATGCCTGCAGGGTCCGGGCGAGGAGGGGAACTCCATCCAGCAGGAGGTACTGCTTCTTCCTTTCACCGCCCATGCGCTGCCCTTCTCCGGAAGCGGCAATAACAGCGGCAACCTGCATCTTACTTCGCTCCGGATAATTTTTCCACGGCATACTTGGGCTTGGCAAAAATCATCCGTCCGGCGGCAGTCTGCAGGACGCTGGTCACCAGAACCTCAATGGTCTCGCCAATATGGCGCTTGCCGCCTTCAACAACAACCATGGTGCCGTCTTCCAGGTAGGCCACGCCCTGGCCCACTTCCTTGCCGTCCTTGATAATCTGGGCCGTCATCTCCTCCCCGGGAAGAACCACGGGCTTCACGGCATTGGCCAGTTCGTTGATGTTCAGAACCGTAATCCCCTGCAGCTCACAGACCTTGTTCAAGTTGAAATCGTTGGTAATAATCTTGCCGTTGAGCACCTTGGCCAGGCGGACTAGCTTGCTATCCACATCGCTGAGGTCTTCAAAGTCGCCCTCGTAGATCTGCACGGGGATATCCATTTCCTTCTGAATCTTGTTTAGGATATCAAGGCCGCGTCGTCCCCGGTTGCGCTTGAGCATGTCGGGAGAATCGGCGATATGGCGGAGTTCTTCCAGGACAAAGCTGGCGACAACGATAACCCCTTCCAGGAAGCCGGTTTTGCAGATATCCACGATGCGCCCGTCAATGATGGCGCTGGTATCAAGAATTTTAAAGGTTTCGTTGCTCGCGGAAACGGGGACACGCATGTTGCGGTTGAAAAAGGAGGTGAGGAAAGCAAACTCTTCCTTGCGGTTAAAGATAAAGCGCACCCCCATGTAGACAATCATCAGGATGATGATGGGGGCGATGTAGCCGCCCACATGGGGAATGTTGTAAATGGGGTAGCTTACGAGCAAGCCCAAAAAGAGCGTGATAATCATGCTTATAACCATGAGGATGATGTCCTGGGTGGGCACCTTTTTCAGCCTGTTGTCGCACCAGTCCAGGAAGCGCCGGATATTGCCGATGATTGAAGGAGTGATAAAGTAAAAGAGCAGGCCCCCAATGGCTCCCCCGGCAGCGGAGTAGCTCCAGGGCTTCAGCGGGATGCCGGGGCCGCCGATAACGGCGACCACTGCAGGCACAGTATAATAAAAGGCAAAAACGCCGGCAATTATTCCCAGCAGCGTGCCCATGATACGCAAGACCTTGGTGAACATCCATTCACCCCCAAGATGACGGTAAGGATAAATCCTGTAAAATAAGATTATACCTCATAAATTATAACTTATAGTTTTAACTGCAATCAATACGGATTATGCATGC
>JAAZIN010000054.1 GCA_012800855.1 Bacillota bacterium | reverse complement strand
TTTGGCTTCTTGCCAGCTATATCTTAAAGTGTCGTCGATCCCCAGGGGTTTTTGCACTACTGGAGGTCGACGACATGTGCTTTGCCAGGATTTTAAAACTAAAGGAGCTATGGTTAGATTCTACATTGAAATATATTTCCCTGCTTTGGAGCGGTAAGACACAAGCTAGCTGTTACAACTTACTCTGCAGCAGGCGGAGAACCGACCCACTTATCAATAAGTGGACAATTATGAATGACATATATATTGCCTAGTAGATTATAAAGCTCATTAAAACACGTACATATTGTGGTCATCAGTGCGTTTAAACCCGGTTTCCGGGTCGTAATAGTGTTCCAGCATCTCCATGGGTATATGAATCGGAGCAGTCGTTTCATCCAGCCGGCCAGCCAGAAGCTGGGCGGGAACAGAAAGCAGATAGCTCAAAAAATCTCTTTTAATAGAAAGGAAGGCTCGCTGGCGCTTCCAATAGTCTTTTTCGTTGACGACCTCGTTTTGATAGAGCTGCCAGATTTGAGCAGCAGTATCGTCGAGCTCAACGAAAACATTGACATAGTGAGGCTGGTTTTTAATCAGCGCAAAGTTGGCCACGCCGAGAAGCTCTGATTCGCGGTTGCGGGGAGAGAAGCGCCAGTATTGCATCGCTTCAAGCAGCGCCTTGCTTGCTGCAGCCGACTTAGCCTGCCGAACCTCTTCAAAGTAGTTCGCAATGGCATCGTAAAAATCTTTCTCCTCAAGGATCGCCCCTTCGCCAAACATTTTCTTAGCCGCATGGGTGTGTATTTTGCCGTAAACATACTGTGCCAGCGTAGCTTCACCTTTTTCTTTGCGGTCCACCAGGTGCCAGACCTGGACATGGCCGTAATTGTGGCGAGAGTGACGATTGCAGCGCCCGGCTGCCTGCACTACCGCGTCCACAGGGCCGAGATCGCGCCACACCTCGTCGAAGTCGAGGTCCACTCCGGCTTCTACCACCTGGGTGGAGACAAGAACCGGCTTCTCCTCGCGCTCAAGCAAATTTGCCAGCTGCTGCAGGCGCGCGGCCCGTTCTCGGGGGGTTATGTTTGTTGATAGATAAAAGAGCTTGCTTAAGCCCAACTTTTCTTTTAGCAGTTTATAAAAAACAATGGAACTCTTTATCGTGTTTAAAATAACCAGGTAAGAGCGATCGGGTTGGTAGTTTCTCATAAAAGCCTCGGCCAGCTCTTCTACGGTGAGCGGCTCCGGTTTTGCTGCAACCAGGACCCTGTTTAGGGAGGCAAAGCGCTCTCGCAGCTGCGGTTCCGGACCGGCCAGCTCCAGGGCCTCTCCTTCTTCGAACCATTCCGGGCGTGTGGCTGTCATCAACAAAACCCGGGCTCCCAGGTGGTCGCATGCACCTCGCAGTGCATTCACCACCAGGGGCCAGTATTCCACGGGGATGTTCTGGACCTCATCTAAAATCAGGATGGCGTTCTGCAGGCGGTGAAATTTTTTCAGCATGCGGTTTTCACTGCCGATAAGGGTGTGCAGCAGCTGCACAAAGGTGGTGATGATGATTTCGCTCTGCCAGCTTTCAATGAGCAGGAGGGCCCGGTCCAGGGAGAGGGTTTCTTCGTCGCCCGGCCTGGAGTAAGTGGTTTCGGCAAGGTGGTGGTGCTTGAGCAGCCAGGCTGAGGGAATGGGGGAAGCGCTCTTATCGGCCCTGCTGCCGGCTTGCAGGACTTTCTTCGCCACGCGAAAGGTTTGATCCACAATGCTGGTAAAGGGGAGCGCGTAAATGATGCGCGGTTTTTCGTTGCCCGGGCCGCTTATCTTTTCCCTTAGGATAAAGGCGGCGGCCAGGCCGGCCAGGGTCTTGCCGCTCCCGGTAGGAGCGGTAATGGTAAAAAGCTTTTGGGACAGCGGAGCTTTTTCAATGGTTCGGCAAACGGTATTGTAAAGGTCTTCACGAAGCTGGTCTACAGCGGAACGCGGAGGGCTGAATTGTTTATCCCGGTATGCTTGGACCGGCTGCGGGGGTAAAACAGCCCTTTCCGTGTCCTTGAGCCGGGCGGAATGGATCTTGTCGGCGTCAATGAGTGCAGAGAAGAGAGCAAGCAGGTCAAAGTAATCCTGCAGGGAGGTGCCATTTATGTTCCTGATTTGCTGCCTGCGATGGCGGTAGAGGCGGCCGTAACAATGAATCCAGTTGTCAAAGAAGCGCTCCAGCAACTCCAGCCAATTTTGATCCAGCCAGGCCGGCACCGGTTTATTCTTTTGCTTAAGTCGCTTACCCGTCCAGCGAGCCGCTGCCTTTAACGAGCGCGCTATTTTCTCTGTCTCCTGCCGCAGCGCTTCCATCTGCCTTTGCGTTATTTTCAGCCTTTCGCTATGGACAGGTTCCAGGTGGTCCCAGGAGGGGCTGTTTAATTCGCGGGGCGGCAGCAGTATCTCTTCGGGGTCTGACAAGTGCCGGTGATGCTGGCAGATGGCTATGAAAAGGGCCAGGGAGGGGAGGGGGGCGATGCCAAATTCTTCGGCAAGATGGGCGGCCCAGAGTGCCGATAGGAAGGCATGCTGCTTCTCTGGGCCGCCGCGTCCTGTACGCAGGTAACGCTGAAAGAAGGGGGTATACTTGCCAAAATCGTGGGCCAGCCCGGCAAGAAGGGCCGCTTCTGCCAACTCATCGCGTCGCGGGTTGGCCTCCAGGCGCTTCGCCGCGCCTACAGCGGTTTGGACCATGTGCGCGCTGAGCAAAAAGTAGCGTTTCCCTTCCCTGTGGGCATAGTAGGGCATGTGTTATTCCTCCATGAAGGCAACTGTATCCGTTCCCGCATCGCCGAAGTCGAATTGATAGGCTTCTGTGCGCAGGCGAACGGTTAAAGGTTCCCCCTCGGTGTAGAGCAGCGTGGCCGGCGGGCGCAGGGTCCGTCCTTCACCGAATGAATGGGGAGCCCGTTCGCGAAAGATGCGGCCTGGGGCGCTGCCATTGAGCACCAGTTTATCCAGCAGAGAGGCGTTTAAAACAGAAGTGAGCGATACCGGCGTACCCCTGGGAATCCGCCGGTATTCGCCGGCACCAAAGAAGCCCAGGAACTCAAACATGGCTGGGCACTCAGTCAGGCCCAGGTAGAGGGGGTAGTAGCTGCGTCTTTCCCGCAGGCGCTGTGCCGTATCCGCTAGCAGCTTCCCGTCGGGGTGGCTGAAGAAGACGCGAAAGCGGAGCCGGGGATGAGCCGTTTCGGGCAGCAGCAGCTCCAGTGGAACCTGGGTGCCGGGGACCAGGCCGCCTCTCCTTATCACCCCCAGGTCTTCCTTCTTGGTCCGGGTGTAGTTGACCGTCTGCATCAGCCGCCTCCCCGGCACCTTGACCGCGACGCCGAAGCGGCCGCGGTCGAGGGTGCCGTAGTAAGAGTCGCGCTCCATCCCCAGGATCGCGGCAACGATTCCCATGAGGACAGTTCGCGGCGGGAAGCCGTAGGTAAGGGAGGAGGAATTGGTATAGTATTTGCGAAAATGCGCCATGGGGCCGGTTAAATCGAACACGGCCACAGCTTCAATTTCTGCCAAGGCGATCATTCTCCTTCCCAGGTGCGGACCCGCTCTTTGCCGACCTGCCCGGCCAGCCAGTCCGACAGGGTGATGGCTTCTCCGGCGGCAGTGGTTTTCAAGGCCGGATCTTGCCAGACCAGGACATAATCCAGGCGATCCTTTACTTGCTCCAGGTGCCTCGAAAGGCCGCTAATCTCAATGCTGT
>JAAZIN010000005.1 GCA_012800855.1 Bacillota bacterium | reverse complement strand
GTTTTGCCTTTACATGCCTTGCAACAACGCGATATCACGAATTTGACAGATTTGGTGTGCAGGCCCTTACATTTTGTGCCAGAAAGCCGGACTTTCCGAGCAGACTCCATGCCCGGCCCCTACACGATACCCTATTGCCCCCAGAGGATGTAGGGGCGGCTCATGAGCCGCCCAAAACCGTACCCGGCAAAGAGGAAAAAACCGCCTTTAAAGCAACATCCCTCGAACACGGACGCCCGTACTTCATAACCGCTTTATCAAGACCAGCCTGTGGTGGCGGCCTTCCAGGCCGCTTCGACCGCCTCGGCTGCCGTCTCGCAGTGAATTATGCCGCGGTCAAGCTCCTGGGGGGGCTCGATTTTCCAGGTTTTAAGTCCCACCACGGGCTTCCCCATTTTTAATGCCAGGGCCACCTCGGAGAGGGTCCCGTATTCGCCTCCCACGGCAATGAGGGCATCGGCTGTCCGGGCAATAACGGCATTGCGGGCCTCGCCCAGCCCCGTAGCCACCGCCAGGGTGAGGTAGCGATTGCCCCTGCGGGGATCCTCCCCGGGGAGTATCCCCAGGACCACTCCCCCGGCAGAGCGGGCGCCCCGGGAAGCCGCCTCCATGATCCCGCTGCCCCCGCCGCAAACAAGAATCCCGCCGCGGGTGGCGATCCCTGTTCCCACTTCCTCCGCCAGGGCCGCCAGGGCGGCATCACACTGCGATCCGCCGACAACAGCAATATAGTACATCCCCATGCTCCTTAGTTTCGCCAGCGGCATGATTAAATGCCGGCTATCACCCGGCCTACCGTCTTTATGCTTTTCTGCGGCCTCACTTTAGAAAGCGTATGGCCAGCGGGTAGGAAAAGTCTTCCCCGTTGCTGACCCTAACCGAAGCGATGATCACATATACCAGCCAGAAAATGGATACAGCAATGGGCAGGAAGAAAAGAAGGCCCAAGGTAATAAAGGCCAGGATTCCAGCCACGATCAAGTAAATGGTTGTACTAATTTGAAAGTTAAGCGACTCCTTGCCGTTTTTGTCCACGAACGGAGATTCATCTTTCTTGATCAGCCAGATGACCAGCGGTCCAATGATGCTGCCGAAGGGCAGGATAAGTCCCGCAAGCGCCAGCAGATGGGCAAGCATGGCGTAATTTTTTTCTTCGCTGGTTAAAGCACCGCCTTGAATATCCGACACGGTTCACTCCTCCTTTCCCAGCCTGTTGGCATTAATTAGTAACATTGACCACATTATGAACCAAAACAGGTCCATTGGCAACATGCCCTCAGTGGTGTATACTGGTGCCTGGCCCCGTTTTCCGACGCTTTAATCAATTTACTGCCTTTTTCAGGCAAAACCCTAGCGGCAGCCGCCGGCTGCCGTGGAATATACCTGCCGGGAGTGATTTACATGTCCAGCCTACTGGCAATATCATCCAGCCCGCGCCGCCATGGCAACAGCGAGCTGGCTCTGCGCGCCTTTTGCCGTGCCGCCGAGGAGAAAGCCATCACCGTGGAGCTAATCCGCCTGCACGAGCTCAAGCTCAATCCCTGCCGGGGCTGCGAACTCTGCGCCAGGGACGGCTTCTGCGTTGTTGAGGACAACATGCAGCCGCTTTACAAGAAGGTTGCCGCCGCACAAGGCCTCGTCCTGGCCACCCCCATATATTTCGGTTCCCTGTCGGCGCAGTTAAAAATATTCATTGACCGCTTCGAATGCTGGTGGCACGCCAAGTACCGGCTAAAGAAGCCCTTTGTTCTACGCGAGCAACAGAAGGCGGGGTTCATCCTCTGCACGGGAGCGCTGCACAAGCCGGAGTTTGGCCATAATGCCGCCTTCATTGCCGGGGTCTTTTTCAACAGCATTAACTACCACTACGGCGGCATGCTGCACCTGCAGGGCCTGGATGCGCGGGGCGAGATCGAGAGCAACCCGGCAGCGCTGCAAGCGGCCTATGACGCCGGCGCGGAGTTTGTGCGCACGCAGCTCTTGTAATCAGGACGAACCCATCGCCCACTCAAAAGCCTGCGTGCCCGCCTATCCTTCCGTTATAATCTCTTCGCCCAGGCGGGCAATGTTTTCCGCGGTAAAGCCCATTTTCTCCATCAAAACGGCGCCCGGCGCCGACGCGCCGAAACGAGTTATGCCAAGAATACGGCCGCGGCTCCCCGCGTAGCGCTCCCAGCCCATGGGCAGGGCCGCTTCCACAACCAGCCGCTTATCGATTTCATCGGGCAGGACCTGCCGCCGGTATGCCTCCTCCTGCCTTTCGAAAATCTCCCGGCTGACCATGCTGACCACGCGGATGGAGAAGCCCTTCCCTTCCAGGATCTCCTTGGCCTGAAGAGCCGGGTTTAGCTCGGAACCGCCGGCAATGATGATGAGGTCGGCCGGCTTCCTTTTTTCCGGTCCCACGACGTAGGCTCCCCTGAGCGCCTCCCTGCCGCTGCCGGGTATGGGGGGCAGGTCCTGGCGCGACAGCACCAGCGCCGTAGGACCTTCCATGCGTCCCAGGGCATGCAGCCAGGCCGCCGCCGTCTCCCGGCCGTCGGCGGGACGGAGCACATCCAGGTTGGGAATGGAGCGCAGGTTGGCCAAGTGCTCCACCGGCTGGTGCGTGGGGCCGTCTTCGCCCACGGCGATGCTGTCGTGGGTGAAGACGTAGACTACCGGCACTCCCATCAGCGCCGCCAGCCGGAGCGAGGGCTTCATGTAGTCGGAAAACACCAGGAAGGTGGAGCCAAAGGGGCGCAGCCCGCCGTGCAGGGCCATCCCGGCCAGGATCGTGCCCATGGCATGTTCGCGCACGCCGAAAGCAATGTTGCTGCCGGTAGGATTGCCGGCCTGGAAATCGCCCCGCCCTTTCAGATAGGTCTTCGTAGAAGCATTTAAATCGGCCGAACCGCCCATGAGGTTGGGGAGATACCTGGCCAGCACCTGCAGCACCTGCCCGGACACGGCCCGGGTGGCGGCAGGTTTATCGAATTCCCACAGGGCGGGATCGTCAGGCAGCTCCCGGGGAAGCTCGCGCGAGTGCCAGGCGTCCCAGCGGGCAGCTTCCTCCGGGAATTTCTCGCGGTAGGCGGACATGAGCTCATCCCACTGCTTTTTCTGCTGCTCCAGCCCCTCACGGATTTTCTCGAAGTGCACCCTCACTTCTGGAGGCACATGGAAGGTGGGCTCGAGAGGCCAGCCCAGCCTCTCCTTGGCCAGCCGGGCCTCCTCTGCGCCCAGGGGTGCGCCGTGCGATTCAGGCTTCCCTTGCTTGTGCGGCGACCCGTAGCCGATTTCCGTGCGCACCATGATCAGGGTGGGACGATCGCTTTCGCGGGCCCGGCCGATGGCGGCGGCCACTGCATCGATGTCGTTGCCGTCCTCCACCCGCAGCACCTGCCATCCATAGGCCTCAAAGCGCTTGCCCACATCCTCGGTGAAGGTAATGTCGGTACTGCCATCAATGGTGACCCGGTTGTCGTCATAGAGACAGATAAGCTTGTTCAGCTTCAGGTGGCCGGCCAGCGAGGCCGCTTCGGAGCTGATCCCCTCCATCATGCAGCCGTCACCGGCATAGATGTATGTATAGTGATCCACCACCGGAAAGCCGGGGCGGTTGAATTCCGCCGCGAGGCGCCTTTCGGCGATGGCCATGCCCACCGCGGCAGCAAAGCCCTGCCCCAGCGGGCCCGTGGTCACTTCCACGCCCGGGGTAAGTCCATACTCGGGATGGCCCGGCGTCTTGCTGCCCCACTGCCGGAAATTTTTTATCTCCTCAAGCGAAAGGTCGTACCCGGAGAGGTGCAAGAGCGCGTAAAGCAGCATGGAGCCATGGCCCGCCGACAGCACGAAGCGATCGCGATCGGGCCAGTCCGGCGCTGAGGGGGCATGCTTCAGGTAGCGCGTCCAGAGGGCATAAGCCATCGCCGCCCCGCCCATGGGCAGGCCGGGGTGGCCGGATTTTGCCTTTTCAATGGCATCTACCGCCAAAAAGCGAATGGTGTTTACCGCAAGCTCATCAATTGGCTGCACTCCTGGATCACTCCTTGCAAAAGTCGTTTTACCATGTTTATTCTACCCGCAACCGGCAAAGGCCTGCCGTTAACTTTCGCTCCCGTGGTGTTTAAAGGGCGCCAAAATGAAAAGGTTTCCGGCGTCAACTGCGCCGGAAACCTTGATCTTCAATGGTGGGGACGAGAGGATTCGAACCTCTGACCTCTTGAATGTGAGTCAAGCGCTCTCCCCCTGAGCCACGTCCCCACTTCCTCACGCTCTTCAGATGTTATTATAGACAAAAACAGCGAAAAAGTAAAGCACTTGGCCGGCTAAAATGTGGAACACCAGGGAATTGGGACAACAGGGACGTACCTGTTTGTCCCACTTTTAAGGCACTTTCGGCTTGAGCACAAGACCGTTTTGTGTTGCTGCTTTACAAGAGCATATTTCTACTCCCTTATGCTCGCCATGAGGCGCGAGCGTTATAAACGTGCTTCAGATTTGCTGCATTTTAGCAACTACGCCGCATCTCGTCCATAGAGACAACGCGGTTTTCGCGCTGTGATATGTCGGCGGCAAAGGCCAAAAGATGGCTTTCCAGGGAGGCCCGGGCCGAGGTGAGCACTTCTACCTCCCCCGGAGCGGAAGAGCCGCCCTCGAGGGAGGCCATCAGCGATTCCATCAGCCCGTCATCGCCGCCGCCGTGAGCCCGTAGATCCAGGTCCAGGTCCAGCAGCAGCTTTTTCTGCACCTGGTGGTGATCGTAGACGATGATCTCCTGGTGCTCGGTGGTGAGCTTGCCAAAAAGGGTGCCCCCGGTTCCCTCGATGCGGATCCAGCGGCCTTCAGAGGAGGCAAAGCCGTGCAGGGTCAGCGTGGCCGTAACTCCTCCCGTAAACTCCATGTTAACTACCTGGTGGTCATTGACATCATTATCGCAGAAAAATACACAGCGCCCGTAGGGCCCCTCCTGCAGCGCCTGCAGCTTCGCCTCCCTGCTGCCGGGCCGATCGGTGATGGTGGAAACCGGCCACTGATCCCAGTTGACCAGGGTTTCCAGGGGGGGATAAAGCCTTCCCAGCATGTTGAGCAGCCACGGGGTGCGCAGCGCCGCGCCGGCCAGAAAACGGTTGTAAAAATAACGCGAACGCGTGCCTATCTGCAAGAGCGGCTCAGCCTTCAGGTAAATCCGCGGCGCGGCCCACTGGCAGCTTTCCAGGTGCGGGCAGCCGTCGAGACAGCGCTTTGGCGCGCCTGGCGGCGCGTTTTCCGGCCGGTAAAAATAGAGCCCACCGAAGGAGCTCACCTTAATTGCCGGGGTGCCGATGAGCCAGTAGATGATGTCGAGGTCATGGCAGGTTTTTGCCAGGACGATGGGGCTGGATTCATCTGCCCGGCGCCAGTTGCCGCGCACGTAGGAATGGGCAAAATGCCAGTAGCTTACGTTTTCGCTGTGGTTGATATTAACGATTTTGCCGATTAAGCCTTCCTCCACGGCTTTTTTAATGGTTTGAAAGAACCTGGTATAACGAAGCACGTGAGCCACTCGCAGCTGCCGGCCGGCTTTCTCCGATGCCTCAACGAGCATGTGGCAGTCCTCTTCCGTAACGGCCATGGGCTTTTCCAGGAGAACATGGTAGCCCAGCTCCAGCGCAGCCAGGGCCGGTGCCGTATGTTGGCGATCCTGGGTGGCAACAAAACAGACGTCGGCCAGCCGCCCCGCCGCGAAGAGTTCTTCCCAGCTGGAGTAGCATCTCTCCGGCGGTAAGCCATGGGCTTCAGCAAAGGCTTCGCGGCGCGCAGCCAGCGGCTCGGCCACGGCAACAAATTTTAACCTGTGCTTGTTTTTCAGGGCCCAGGCACCGTAGGCATCCTTGCCCCGGTTGCCGGCCCCTACCAGTACAGCAGTAATCATGGCCTTAATCGCCTCCCCGGCCTTTTCCTGGTGTTGTACTAATGGAACCGCTTCAAATGCGGATGTTTTAGGACAATAAAGTTTTCGCCATCAAGTGAGGATATGCCTGCGCGCCAGGAGCAAATAAAAAGAAGAACAAAAAAACACCGCCAAAGCCATCGCCGCTTTTGACGGTGTTGCCGCAATTATGGTGGACGTGAGGGGACTCGAACCCCTGACCTCCTGAATGCGAACCAGGCGCTCTCCCAGCTGAGCTACACGCCCTTGCAGGGGTATTATAGCAAATCGCTGCTTTGAAGGCAACCGATTTGAGAAGTGGGAAGTGAGAAGTTAGAAGGAAGAGTATAAAGTGATAAGTTTAAGGTGTGATTTTCAACGCTAGTTTAACGGAAATTAAAGGGCTGCCTTACTAAGACAGCCCCTCTATAGATGAATTTTTGGGGTAAAACAGCCCCTTTTACTGTTTATGAACAGTTCTTGCTTCTATATTTCAGGCTCCGATTCCTGGAATCACGGCATTTCCACGGTGCAGGCAATACCCTGGCCTCCACCGATGCAGAGGGTGGCCAGTCCACGGCGGGATCGCCGTCTCTTCATTTCATAAAGCAGCGTGACGAAGATGCGTGCCCCGCTGGCGCCAATGGGGTGTCCCAGGGCTATGGCCCCGCCGTTTACATTAACCTTGTCCGGATCAAACTCCATCTCCCTTAAAACATAAAGGGCCTGAACGGCAAAAGCTTCATTGGCCTCAACAAGATCAAGATCCCCCACCGACCATCCGGCAGCAGCCAGGGCCTTGCGCGAGGCCGGCACCGGTCCTGTCCCCATGATGGCCGGATCCACGCCTGCAGAGGCGTAGCTGCGGATGAAAGCCATCGGTTCAAGACCCTTTTCCCTGGCCTTGTCAAGGCTCATCACCACCACAGCAGCGGCGCCGTCATTGATCCCGGAAGCATTTCCAGCTGTAACGGTGCCCTCTTTTTTAAAAGCAGGGCGCAGCCTGGCCAGTGCTTCGAGAGAAGTTTCCCGCGGATGCTCATCCACTTCAAAAATAATGGGGTCGCCTTTTTTCTGCGGCACGACCACGGGGACAATTTCTTCCTTAAACCGACCGCTCTCGATGGCGGCGCGGGCCCTCTCCTGGCTCTGCAGGGCAAATTCATCCTGCATTTCCCGGGTAATACCAAATCTTTCGGCAATATTTTCAGCGGTAATACCCATGTGGTAGTCACCAAAAGCGCACCATAAGCCATCTTTGATCATCAGATCAACAGTTTTGACATCGCCCATGCGCAGGCCCCAGCGCGCTCCCATTACGGCATAGGCTGCGGCGCTCATGTTTTCCGTGCCGCCGGCTACAATGATATCGGCTTCCCCGGCACGGATCGCCGTGGCGGCCGCAGTGATGGCTTTCAACCCCGAGCCGCAGACCTTGTTAATGGTGGTGGAAGGAACATCTGGCGGAATGCCGGCCTTAATTGCCGCCTGCCGGGCAACGTTCTGACCCAATCCGCCCTGCAGAACGCACCCCATCAACACCTCGTCTACCTCGCCCGACTCAAGGCCGGCTCTCTCCAGGGCTGCTTTGATGGCGATGCTGCCCAGGTCTACCGCCGGGATATCCCTCAATGAACCGCCAAAAGTGCCCACTGCAGTCCTTGCAGCGCTGACAACAACTACTTCCTTCACTGCTCTCAGCCCTCCCTCGATTTCACCCGCGGCCTCTGCCGCCGGTAGTGATTAAGAATAGACTTAAAAGCATGAATTTATTTCGCTAACGCGGGATGCCTTTCCTCTTTTGGGGAGGCTGCGGGCTGGTGCGTGGGGACGGCAAGCAGGTGGAACAGGAACTTTAAAGCAGGTACTGCTCCTTTATTTTCAAAGAAAGGAGCTCTTCAACACTTTGATACTGCTTTAAAAATCCAGTAAACAGTTCAACTATCTCGGGATCAAACTGGCTCCCACTGTTTCTTTCCAGCTCGGCAATGGCGTCGACAAAGGAGGTCGCCTTGCGATAAGGCCTCTCCACCGTCATGGCGTCAAAGGAATCGGCCAGGGCCAAAATCCTCCCCTCCAGGGGGATCTCTTTTCCCGCCAGGCTGAAGGGATAGCCTTTGCCGTCATAGCGTTCGTGGTGGTAAAGGATGGCCGGGATGGCCGGGTTGAGGGCTTTGATCTGCCGGGCAATGTTGGCTCCCCAAAGCGGATGTTTCTTCATAATCTCCCATTCTGAGTCGCTCAATTGGCTTGGATTATTCAGGATGGCCCTGTCTATTTCGATCTTGCCTATATCATGCAGGTAGGCACCGTATTGCAAATGTTTTTTTGCCTGGGGCGGCATTCCCACAAGCGTAGCGATAATGCTGACGTACACCAGCACTCTCTCTGAATGGCCATATGTATAGCTGTCCCTGGCGTTGATGATGGCCAGGAAGGCAGTTAGCTTGTTGAACATCTCCTCCTCCGAGGCATCTACCTGGGATTTGAGAAATTCCAGGACAGAGAAAAAGGTTTCAACCTTGTTCCCGCTGATTGCTTTGGCCTTGTAAAGAGCCTGTTCGGCTTTGTCGACAAGCTCCTCCCTTGTAGTTCCATCCGCCGGGTAAAAAGCAAGGCCCAGGGAGGCGGTTAAGTCATAATCCCAATAACCTTCCCTGTCAGTTACGGCCACGTTATCTTTGATATTTTTCCGTATCTCCTCCGCCAGAGCCAGTGCTTTCTCCTGGTCCCCGTGTTCTACGATAACGGCAAATTCATCGCTGCCGGCGCGAAAAACTTTTTCCGGATCCCTTACCGTGTCCACGATAACCTCGGACACTTCTACAAGGAGCTGGTCGCCTGCCTGTTGCCCGCGGGTTTCGTTGAAATACTTAAAGTAATCCAGGTCCATCATGATCAAGGCAAAGGGGATGTCGCCGTTTTCTTCAGTCCTGCGCTTAAGCTCCTCCTGCAGAAAACGCCGGTTATAGAGCCCCGTTAGATCATCAACGTTGACCTGCTTGGAGAGGCGGTCGCTGATGTGGCGCTCCATGTCGACCATCGATCCTACCAGCCAGGAGGTCAAAAAAAATATTCCGACATAGACGAAGTCGAGCTCCAGGTTTAGCGCTTCATCCTGGGCAAAAGCTGTCACATTGGCCGCAGCCAGAGTAAAGGCGGCTATGCCAGAAGCGGCAAGACCCCACTTTCGACCGAAACGGGCGGTATAAAAGAGGATCGTGGGGAGAAAAAGAATTTTATAAGGGCTTTGGTTCCCGCCTGTAACATGGCAAATAATTGATATTAAGGCAATACTACCAATTAAGGTTATGTAATCTAAATAAATCGGGCTTAGAACATTGGTTTTAGCAATTTTAGATCTGAAATTTTCGTAGCCAAAAATAAACAAATATAAAGATAACAATATAAGAAATAATTGTGAAACCATTAAAATTATATAAGTAGATATTAAT
>JAAZIN010000167.1 GCA_012800855.1 Bacillota bacterium | reverse complement strand
CTATGAGTAAAATCTCAGTGGGTGGAGAAGATCAAAAAATCCTGCTTTAAGCAGGAAAAGAGAGGCCTCGTTCCAGAAGGTAGAGTTTGAAGAAAACACCCAGGAAGGAGGCCTCTCAAGAGTGAGCGACCAGATTAAGTTTAACTTTGCTGAGATAGAGCAGCTTTTATGGGATGCTGTGATAGAGACATTTCAACAGGCGATGGTAGAAATCCTCTCAATGCTGGACAAGTATTTAATGGCGACCAGGGACAAAAAGCGCTACGAATACAAAGAGTTAAAAGAAAGAACCTATGTGACCATGCTGGGCACTATCACCATCAAGCGTCGTTATTACTGGGACAGGGATGAAAAGAAGTGGGTATATCTGCTAGATGAAGCGCTGGGGCTTAAATCCCGTGACCAAGTAAGTTCCTGCTTAAAGGAGCTGGTTGTTCTCTGGGCCACCAAGGGTCCTTCCTATCGTGATGTGCAGGAGCGGTTAAAGGAACTGTATGGCTACCAGGTGCTTAGTCATGAGAAAATACGTCAAATTCTTTTGCGAGCCTCGGATGCATTAAAAGACGCCATTAATATGAACGAGCGGCCTGGGAATAAACAAGTGGGGACCCTGTTTATTGAGGCAGATGGGTTTTGGACGTTTGTTCAGGAAAGAGGGCGCAAGACCAAGCAGAAGCGTGAAACCCATTTAGTTGTTGTTCACGAGGGGTGGGAAAGGCGGCAGGGTGTTGGTGAAAATGCTGATTACCGGTTAAAGAACCCCATGTACGTAACTGTAACTGCCGGCGATGAGGAAAGTATTTGGGAGCAGACCAGGCTTAGATTAGCCCAAAGATACAAAAACCTTAAGGATACACAGGTTATCATCAATGGGGATTTTGCCCCTTGGATTAGAGCATGCACGGAATATTTCAAGAATGCTTTATACCAGTATGACCGGTTTCATTTGAAAAAAGAGGTAAAGAAAGTGTTAGGAGGCAGAAAGAAGTATACCAAGCTGGCCCACGAGCAGATAGATCAGAACAACCCTGAGGGGCTGCTTGAAGTCATGAGCAGGGCGGCAGAGGAAATTGATGACTTGGAAAAAAGGTTTGAGGTGCTGAAATTAAAAGCCAGGTTAGCAAAACATAGAGAGGCTCTAGTAGATTATCGCCAGCGTCTAAAGGCGCAGGGATTACAGGTATCACCTGACTGGCGCGGTATGGGTGCTGCGGAATCTAATGTGGACCGGTTTAAGTTGAGGACATCCAAGCGGGGCCGGGCTTGGTCGGAGAAGGGCTTGGAAGCGATTCTGCGCATGCTTGGTTTACTTTATGAAAATAGATTGCATAATTGCATAAAGCAGTTGGATTTATCCTTGGGAGAAAGGGTTGATACAGAAAAGCTGGTGTCGATGAGTGCTGCGAGGGTGGCCAAGGCGGTAGGCAAGAAAGTGGTAGGTATTCGCCAGGCGGGCTTCCCGGCATTAAATAGGGGCACCCAGGGCTATGCCAAGCTATTTCGCAGCATATTGAACGATTACTCTGTGGAGTAAACAAGCAATACTCAAAAAGAACCGAATTGCGTATTTAGGGAGTTATTGTTTTTAAAATACTATCTATGCTCAAAAGGACAACTATGTGTTGCAAGCCACTCCCAGCCAACAGTCAAAGAAGGTTCTAAATCAATTCTTCTGGAACGAGGGAAATTACCCGCTAAGTGTTGACACACTG
>JAAZIN010000053.1 GCA_012800855.1 Bacillota bacterium | reverse complement strand
GGCTACAGCATCCAGGAATATTTACCCCGAAAGGGAGAGGGGCCGGAGCAGCTGCAGGAGCTAATTGATTTTGGACTGAGATTGTCAGCGTCTTCCTGATGCCTGTCCAGTTCAACCTTGTGCCGGCAGGCGGGCTTTTGCCAGGCCGGATTGAGGATGCCCCGGAAATTTTATTGTAAAAAGGTGTTGACATTACCTGAACTCCTGCTATAATAATGTCAAATGATCTTGACATTATTAGCTGCGGGAGGGAAAAAATGAAACGTTTTTTGGAGAGGATTGGCTTTCGCCGCATGGATGAGATGGAGATGGAGATCTCGCTGAAGTCCCTGCGGTGGTCTTCGCTTTATTCGGGCTGTGCCCTGGCGGCTTTAACCATTTATGAAAAAATCTCTACCGGTAAAATTGGTTGGGCCTGGTTCATCCTTGTCACCCAATACCTGGTTTTCTGGATAGCCCATTTTATTTTGACCAGGCGGATGAGCGGTGGCGGGGATGAGGAATAGAATCAGGGAGCTGCGTAAAGAACTTGGATTGCGGCAGGAAGACTTGGCCCGGAAGGCCGGCGTAACCCGCCAGACGATCAACGCCATTGAAAATAACAAATACAATCCCACCCTGATCCTGGCGATGAAACTGGCCCGGATCTTGAAAACGACAGTAGAAAATCTTTTCCAGCTTGATGATTGAGTGCTGTTTTATTGGAAGGTGACGCCCTGGGCATTGCGCGCGCTAAATCTTGATCCATTTTTTCTCCAGGCCCTTGGCCAGGATGAAGCCGGCGATAAAAGCTACGGCCGGGTTCAAGGCCAGTGAAAGAGCGGCCACGGCCAGGATGACGAAAAATTCGCTGCGCTCGCCGATGTGCTTTGCCGCCGCGGCCAGGTCTATGCCGCTGTAGAAGAGAAGGCAGCCGAGGGCGGCTTCGGGGATCAGGGTAAAGATCCCGGTGCCGTCTTTTCCCAGGAAGAGACCGATGGCCAGCAGGAACGCCCCAATGATGTAGGCGGTATATTTTGTCCTGCCGCCGAAGCGGTGGTGAGCGGCGACTCCTCCGCTGCCGTGGCACATCATGTAGCCCCCGAAGGGCGCCGCAATAAGATTGGCTGCGCCCATGGTCAGGCAGAGGTTCCGGTTGTTTACCCGGGCCGCGCGTTCGCCAAAAAGCTCCCTGGAAATGGCGGTGGTTACGAGGACGGCATTGGCCAGGGTCAGGGGCAGCTGGGGAAGGGCGGCCAGGAAGAAGCCCCTGTTGAAATCGGCGGCGGCAGGCAGGCTAATTTGGGGCAGGTATATCCCGGGGGATATTGCCGGCAGCGGCTGCCCGGGATGGAGCAGGAAATTCAGCGCTATCCCGGCCAGCACGGCGGCGATCGCCGCCGGGAAGCGCCTGCTTTTCAAAAGAGGCAGCATGAGCAGGAGGATGGGCCAGCCTATAAGCGGCTCTGTAACGATCATCTTCACGCCCAGAACGGCCAGAGAGAGACCCAGCCCCACCTGAATGCCGCTGATCACGGCCCGCGGCGTAATTCGGCCGATATACTCGATCAACCCCGTCAGGGCCAGGAGCAGCAGCGCCGCACCGGTAATCAATCCCGCCGCCGCCACCTCGCCCGGAGTGAGATTGTGAAGCAGCACCGCGGCGGAGGCCGCTTTCATCGGCTGTACCGCCATGGGAATATTGTAAAACCAGCCGCTGAAGATATAAAAAAGGCCGAAGCCGGTAAATATGCTGGCCGGGTTGAAGCCGGCTACGGAAATGGCACCGAGAATGTAAGGGAGGAAGGTGCCCAGGTCGCCAATTGATCCCGAGAGCTCTCCCAAAAAATTGATTCTTTTCTTCTCTTTTTCCAAGACATCTTCAACTCCTTTGGCTGTTCGCTGGAGACGGCAGAAGGTGTGACCATCCGGTTTCCCCAAGTTGCTCTTTGCCCGGGCCAGGCATGCCCGTCCTCTAAATTAACTGAATGCTTAATTTATTTTATATGAGCCAACCCGCTCTGGCAATAGCGGTGTATGCGCCGCCGCGCCGGGGTTCTTGTCAAAATTGCTCATGTGCGCCCCGGGAGTGGTGATCAAGCTGTGGCCCGTCCTCGAAAAGGCGGCCGAAGGCAAAAAAATAGCTACCAGAAAAAGTATAATCTTGTGGAGGGAGGAGAAGGCAAAGATGCCTGACAAAAATAAAAGTTGGATCGCAGTGCTGGCTATCCTTACCGGGGCGGGACTCATTCTTTTCTGGATCGGCTTCTT
>JAAZIN010000052.1 GCA_012800855.1 Bacillota bacterium | reverse complement strand
ACATCCATCCCTACAAACGTGGTATAATCCATTGTACTGGCCTCCTTTGTATGTGGCTCTTTAATGGTTTTACCCATTATAACCCACGTCATTGCAAAGCGAGGCCAGCACTACCATTATGTCTACACCTATAACGATACCCTATTACCCCCAAAGGATGTGGTCCCAGCTTCCGGGCATCAGCCGAGGTGGGGTTCCACGCCTAGCAGCGTGCACACATTCTGCATGCGATTGCATACGCTGACCGTCTGCGAACCGGCAAAGAGAAGGCCTACGGCCCTGTTCTTGCCGTCCAGCAGCACGGAACCGCTGTCGCCGGGGCGGGATACCGCCGAAGTGACCAGTTGATCGACAAAGAATAGCTCCCTGCCGGGCTCCACGGTGACCATGATGCTGACGTCGCGGGCAATGACCCTTCCCCGGACAACACCACTGGTACGCCCGCTGAACACCACTTCGTCTCCCGGATAGACCTCGCCTATGCCGCTGATCCGCCCCAGCCCCATGATCTCCGGGGATAGATGGGCCTCGTCGAGCGGCCCGGCCAGGGCAGCATCCACCAGGTTCCCCTCGTCATTGCTCTTTTGCAGGTAGAGACGGTAGGAGGGCCGCAGAACCGTTAGGAGTCTGTTGGCCAGGCTTTCCCAGCGGCGGGCCATGCTGCACCGGGGCGAGATCATGGTGGGGCGCAGCGGAATAAAACGTGCCAGCGGGGCAATGGTGTCCCCCTCCGGCCGGCCCCCGTCATAAGGCCCAGGCTGCAACACCGGGTCGCCCACTGAAGCGCGGCCGTCTTCTCCGGAGGAGGAATTGGCCAGGACATGATTGTTGGAGAGGATAAACCTCTCTCCCGTGGCCGGATCTTTAACCGCGCAGCCCAGGGTGCCTGCCGTGATCTTGTAGTGGCCAACGCTCACGCCGCCCGGAGCCGGGCGCCAGCGTTTCAGCCGGCTGTCCCCTGGAAGAGGGCTCTCTTCCTCTTCCTGATCTTCCAGAAGGCGAACTTCCCCAATTTCAATGACATCCACGCGCTGCCCGCGCAGGGAGCGGGGAACCATTTCCGATCCATTGAGCTTCTGCGGCGCCACTTTCTTGGTTACAAAAACCAGGATGGCCTGTTCATCTGTTATCCGTCCGTCTTTTTCCCGGTAACCCACACCTACTCCCACCACGTTGGGCTTTTTATGCAGATGCCCACGGCAGCGTTTGCTGATTTTTATGTTATCTTTCATCAATTTCACCTCGAAAGGCTTTTCTAATGACAGATTACGTGGGAAGGAACCATAAGGTGCCAGAACAAGTGAGAGGAGGGAGATGAAAGGTGAGAAGCGAGAAACCAGGCCTTTGTTTTTATGAGGCGATAAAAAGGGGGCGGGAGAGGCCCCGCCCCCAGGGAGGATTGGGCAGAGATGCGAACCACCTCGTCCGCTAGAATTCCACCAGGGTTTCCACCTCCCGCGAGACCATGCGGGCCCTGTTCAGGCCAACAATTTCACCGCCAGGGGTGAGAAAAATGTTGCGCTGCAAAATATTTTCCATCACCTCTTCCACCTCCGCGGCCTGGATGTCTTCGCGGGCATCGGGAACCGAGATGGTCACGTTGCGCCCCTCTTCGTTGAAAAAGATCATCTGCAGCGTCCTGGGCATCCCTTCACCTCCTTCCTCTTCCGCCCTGCCCCTTCAAGGCTTTAGCTCTCCTCCAGCTCCATCTCATCGACCCGCCGGACGATTTCCAGCGTGTGCACCTGCAGGCCGGCCAGGTCCAGAGCCGTCTGGTAAAGGGCTTCGTCGGTGGCCTCCGGCTTCACGTTGGCATAGCTGCGGGTGCGCAAAATGGGCTTGCCGTCTTCGGTATAACCGGTGAGCAGCCGCAGCTGCAGCCGGGAGCCAAGCGGGATCGCACTGACAGGCATGGCTTCACCTCCTTTTTTGAACTTCGCCCCTTCTCCGGGGGCGGCAACCTGATTATAAAAAGAGGCTCCCGCCCAGCCCAAATGCAGACACCGCCGCGGCAGCCATGCCGCTGGAGGCGCTTCGCCCGCGAGGAAAGGGCTCTCGCCATAAACAAAGAGCGATTCCCGGCGGGCGGCCTGCCTGCCGCTACCCGGTCCACCGCCGGGATGTTGGAGGTGAGAAAGCAGAGGCCGGGAACGGATGGCAAAGCATGGAAACGCATGCTTCTACCAGGCTTGTCCCAGGGAGAAAGGGTCGTCACAGGCCGGAGGCCGGAGGGTAAGGCCAGGCTAGAATAGCTTGAGCAGGCTGGATGGACGGGCCCGGCCGCCCCTGCACATGGGGCGGTGTTGGAAACAGGTTTCGAGCGGGTACGACTCTCCAGAAATGTGCGGGTAGGCGTGAAACTCCAACCGAGAGGTGAAATATGAGAAGTGAGAAGTTGGAGGCTAAATGGCTGATGCAGCACCAGGTTGCCCCAATGCCGTACCGGCTCGCAACTTCTTGCCTCTATCTTCCGGCTTCTTGTTTCCCGAACAAAAGGGGCCGTCCCGCTGCATTGGGACAGCCCCCGGCAAAAGGGTTATGTTTAGCGTCATTATAGCACCGATTCCGTGCGCTCCACCTTGACCTCGCGCCGGGCCAACTCTGCCAGGAATTCATCGGGATCCACGGCATCGTCGGCCTCGGGCCCGTAGACGCCCAGGCGCTTGATCTTCCCCTGGGCCATCATCCAGGCGCCTATGCCCAGGGGAATCCCCGTCAGCCGCTTCATGTGATCAACGGTAGCATAGGTAATTCTAACCCTCTTCCCCTCCAGCGTCCCGGTAAGGTCAACCCGCGCCCCGGAGAGGCTCCTCTCTTTGTTGGAGGGGAACAGCGGCAGCAGCCTCTTCATCAGCCTGCCCAGCCGCTGCTTGCGGGCCGGGGTGGAGGTAAAGCCCATCGCCGCCATCATTTTGGCAAGGTTATTCAGGTAATTTTCCACCAGGCCGCCCTTCAGGGTAACTTCTTTGACTCCCTTCAGGTAGCGGGGCAGGGTTACCGGTTCGGGATGGCCCAGGTGGAAGGTGGCTACCTTTCCCAGCGGGGCGGGGAAATCGACCCACTCCTTGCCCGATCCTGCCTTCACCAGCATAAATTCTCCGTTCTGGTACGAGGCTACATGGCCGGTAAAAATGTGAATGGTATGGAGGATAACCGCCAGGCCCTCGGAGTCGCCGGCGCTGCCGGCCCAGTAGACGTTGATTTTTTCCACCTCGTCCAGCTCGCCGTAGCCTTTCCGGGCGAAGATATTTGTCAATCCCGGGGTCCAGCCCAGGCCGGTGAGGATCTTCAGCCCCTTCTCCTTCGCCGCTTCGTCCAGCCCAAGCACTGCCTCGGCGGCGTCATGGTCATCGCAGATGCTCACGTAGTTGACACCGGCCTCGATTGCCGCCTCGACTATGGGCCTCTCAAAGCGGTAAAAGGGGCCCAGGGCGCCTGCCGCCACATCGTGCCCCTTTAGAACCTCGACGAGCTCGTCGCGCGAAGTGGCGTCCACTTTTTTCACCACCACGCGCTTGTCGCCAAGGTCCGCGGCCAGCCTCTCCGCCGCCACCGTGTTCAGGTCGGCAACGGTGACCTGCTCGGCATCGGTAAATTTGACCAGGTCCCTGACCGCTTCGGAACCCATGTCGCCGGCGCCGCCAAGAACGACAATCCTCATGTGATCAGCCTCCTTTTAGGAAATAGGTATGCTCCACACCGGTATATCCGGCGAAGCTTAGCCTGACGCCCGGGTCAAATGCGCTCTTTTTCGGCGAGGAAGTAAGCGGCGTAGCTTTGCTTGGGCAGTCCCGAGCTTTGCGCCACCGGGCTGCACTTAACCTGGAAGATTAAAAATACGGGTTGGGGCAGGGAAAGCTCGGGAAGGGTCTCATAGTGGCCCATGCCCTTGGCCAGGATGAGGTCGGCCTCCTGCAGGAGTTCCCTAAAAGCGGTTGAAGCGGCGGCCAGGTCAAGCCCCGGCGAGCTTGTGCCCGTGGTGACGACATTCGCAAACTGCTCTCCAATGCCGCTTTGGGCGAGATCGGCAGCTGTGAGATCGTTTTGCACCGGCGACTCCTTCACGGCATAGTAGACCTCCGCCGACTGCTCCAGGCGTTTCACCAGGGGGAGGTCAAAATAGCATTCCCCGGCATTGTCAGCTAGGTAGAGGATCTTCCTCCCCCCTTCCAGGCGGTAGCCCCGCAGCAGCTCCTCCAGGGCGGCAATGTTGTCGCGGGCAAACTTTACCGGCGCCTGAAGCTGCTTCTCCAGCGCCTGCCGTTCCATGAAAAAGTCAAAACCGTTCCCCCTGGCGGCAAACTGGACCAGCTCCCTCAGCGAGGCTCCCACCGGCGGCCGGAATTTTTCCGCGTAGTGCCTGGCCAAGGCCATTTCTTCTTTTTTTGTTTCGGCAAAGGGATCGCTATTGCTGGTCTTCAGGCGGATAATCCGCTGCAACTCCGCCGCCAGGCCGATAGTGGGCACTTCCAGGGAAAAGTTCTGATCCAAGTACAGCAGGGCCAACTCAAGCGCTTCCCGGCGCAGCTTTTCTTCCGCCGCCGCCAGCGAAGCGCAGCGGCGGGCCAGGTTTTCCAGGCAGGCATAGCATTCCGGCTGGCAGTGCATTTAAGAGACCTCCTTCCGCCGGCATTTCTTCCTGCGCGGGGAAAGATCCATCACCGCTTCTGCTGCCTCTGGTAGATGATCTGCAGGCCTTCAAGGGTTAGTAGGGGATTGACCCGGTCAATGGTTTCCGATTCCTTGGCAATGAGGGAGGCAAAGCCGCCTGTAGCCACGACCAGAGGCGGCCGGTCAAACTCCCTGGCCATGCGCCTGACAATGCCGTCCACCTGGCCGACAAAGCCGTAAATGATGCCGGACTGCAAGCTGGCAATGGTGTTCGTGCCGATAGTGCGTGGCGGACGGATGAGCTCCACCCGGGGCAGCTTGGCCGCTTTTTCAAAAAGGGCCTCCACGGAGATGCCGATCCCGGGAGCAATGGCCCCGCCCAAGTATTCACCCTGCGCGGTGATGGCACAGAAGGTGGTCGCCGTGCCAAAATCCACAATGATCAAGGGGCCACCGTAGAGGGTGTAGCCGGCCAGGGCATTGACCAGGCGGTCGGCGCCAAGCTCCTGGGGGTTGTCCAGCATTATCTTCAGTCCCAGATCCAGGTCGGGCCTCACCACCAGCGGCTTCACCGAAAAATATTTCTCGGCCATCCTTTCCAGAGAATACATCAGGGGCGGCACCACGGAAGAGATGGCCACGGCCGATATCTCCCGCGGAGAAATGCCGCTGTGCTGGAGCAGGTTTTTGACGGTAATGCCCAGCTCGTCCTCGGTGCTGTTCCAGTTGGTGGCCAGGCGCCAGCAAACCCTGACCTTCTGCTGTTCAAAGACGCCGATCATGATATTGGTATTTCCCACGTCAACGGCTAGAAGCATGCCTTTGCTCTCCTTTAACAGGGCTTAATAACAATATAACAGAAGAAAAGATCTTTGAAAAGAAAGCCGCCGCCTGCCGGGAGCAACTTTTTCCCCTCCTCTTGCCTGTTTTTGCCAGGGAGCGCGGCCTGCGGAATATGATGCAGGAAAAGGGCGCTTATCGTCGAAGTACACCTGGGCAACGCCCCTTTTATTTTATGGGAGGAAAATTGATGGTACCGTTCAAGAGAAGCAGCAGCCATAATTACTTGGTCGCGCTGGTTATTCACCTGGCAGTCATCGCCCTTCTGGCCGCTGCCGCTTTCTCCCTGGCCTATTATTTCCCCGGAATATTTGCCGTCCCCCCCTACAGCTATGAAACAAAAGAGGTGTACATTTTTGAACCCTGGACCTTCCAGGTGGGCAACCTGGAGGCCTCCTTTCCCGAGGGCGGCGCCATTTTGCCTCTCTACCGCCATGAGAAGCAGGAGGCGGCCATGATCTTCGCTGCAGGGGAATACAAGGTTGGGGGCAGGTCCCTGCCCGAGCCCAAGCCGGCCGGATTGTTCCTGGTGGCCGATGAAAAATTATTCTCGGAAATCCGCGATTGTGTCATCTGCCTGCCGCTGGAAGATCCCCAGGAGGCGCAGCGGATCATGGATATCTATGCACGGCAGCCGGGGCTGCCGCTGGTATGGCGTAATGTGATCCCCCTTATGTTCGCCCCCACCTCCGGCTCCACCTATTATTATTTTATCTCCGAAGAGGGGGAGGCCCTTTTCCCGCCCGCGCTGCACGAGCCGCCGGCCAAGCTCTACGGCGCCCTGGCCCTTTACGCCTTGATCATCATCATGATCATATTGATGATGAACATATTTTCGCTGGACCACCATCCCTCGCGCTACTGGGAAACTCTTTACCAAGTTCGCCCCGGGAAGACGGCCCTGGGACTGGTTGGAGCAGCGGTGCTGCTGGCCCTGGGCGGCGAACTGCTGCCGATTGCCGCCGGGCTGCCGCCGTACAGTCTTCTGGCGGGCTATTTCCTCTTCATCGCCTTGTTTCTCCTCCTTGCCTACTACAGGAAAATCAGGTTCTGGGACACCGGCCTACACTGGGAGGCCCTGCGCCAGGGTTATTTCGTCGCCCTGGCGGCGGCGTTCATGCTCACGATGGTTACGCGGGGCCTGCCGCGGCAGCTACTCTTTTACGGCTGGGAAACCGCCGCCTCCCTGGCCCTTTCCATCTTTGGGTTCGGCCTGGCCCGGGAGCTGGTCTGGCGCGGCTACGTTCAAACCATCCTGGGGCGGCAGTGGGGCGCCGTTCCGGGCCTGCTCATCACCACCCTGCTGGCCGGGCTAACCCATTATGCCGCCGTGGCCCTGGAAACGCCCGAACTGCTCTCCTACCCCTATACCATGGTAGAGCTTTTGATCTTGGCCCCGGGCAGCGCCGTCCTTCTGGGCTACCTTTACCTCCGCACGGAAAACATCCTCTCCTGCGCGCTGCTGCACGGCCTTCTGCTGAGCATTCCCATGCTCATTCCCATTTGAAAGCGAGGTTAAGAACCATGATCGACCAGGATAAGATCGCCCGCGCCGTGAAGATGATCCTGGAAGCCATCGGGGAAGACCTGAACCGGGAAGGATTGCGCTCCACGCCGCAGCGAGTGGCCAAAATGTACGCGGAGGTATTTGGCGGCCTGGAGCTGGACCCCAGGGAACCTCTCAAGACCAGCTTCTGCGAAAACCACGACGAGATGATCCTGGTAAAGGACATTCCCTTCTACTCCATGTGCGAACACCACCTGCTTCCCTTTTACGGGAAAGCCCACGTGGCCTATATCCCCGACCAGGGGCGAGTGGTGGGCTTAAGCAAGCTTCTCCGGGTCACGGACATCGTCGCCCGGCGGCCGCAGCTGCAGGAGCGGCTGACCAGCAACGTGGCTGACATCATCATGGACGAATTGAAGCCGAAAGGAGTCGTCGTGGTGGTGGAGGCGGAGCACCTCTGCATGAGCATCCGGGGCATCAAAAAGCCGGGAGCGATTACCGTCACCTCGGCGGTGCGCGGCGTCTTCCGCACCAACCCCAGTTCCCGGAGCGAAGTTTTTGCCTTGATTGAAAAAGAGAAATACTAGCCTGCGTAATGGAGGAGCGATGGAAAGGGTAAACCGCATTCTCCGCGACGAGGAGTACTGCTCCTACCTGGAGAAAAACAGGGCCTGGGAGGAGAAGCGCCCTTTCTGCCATCACGACTTGGCGCATTTCCTTGCCGTGGCCCGGCTGACCTACTTGCTCCTGCTGGAGAAGGACTGCCGCATTATCTCCAAGGAAGTTGCCTACGGGGCCGGCTTGCTGCACGATATCGGGCGCTGGAAGGAATACGAAAGAGGCGGGGATCACGCCCGCCACAGCGCTGCGCTGGCCGCCCCCATTCTCCAACGGGCCGGCTTCCATCCTGCCGAGATCGCCCTGATCACAGCCGCCATTGGCCAGCATCGGCTGGACGCCCCGGAGGGGCATCGCTCCCCCCTGGGCGAAGCCTTGCACAAAGCCGACGGCCTGGCCCGCATCTGCTTCTCCTGCAGCGCCCGGCAAGAATGCCGCGGCCTGGAACGCCGCCCCCAGCGGGAGAGCCTAATCTATTAAACAGGAAAGGAGAACTTCCCTTTGAAAGCATGCCTCCATCACCTGCGCGACTTTGAAGGAGAATTCATGGGCGCGGACAGCTTGCGCTACTGCCGTATCAAACTCTGTCAGGTCCCGCCCGAACTGATGCCTCTCCTGGAGCAGGAAAGCGCCGCCGCGGGCGTAGGAGTAGTCCGGCCGCAGCGGGAAGGGGAGCGGGACAGCCTCATCCTGGCGGGAACGGCCAAAGGGCTCTCTGAACTGGCACAGCGGCTGCTGCGCGGCGGCGGCAGTGCCGAGGGCGGCAAGCTAATCCTCGAGCTGCTGGAAAAGACGCGGCGCCGCCCCCGCGGGGAGCTGCGACTGGGCCGCTTCCGCCTGCCCCTGGGAGAAAGAACCCTTATCATGGGCATTTTAAACGTCACCCCCGATTCTTTTTCCGACGGGGGCAAGTATTACCGCCTTCCGGCGGCAGTGGAACGGGCCTACCAGATGGTTGAAGAGGGCGCCGATATCATCGACATCGGGGGCGAATCGACCCGCCCCGGCCACCAGAGGATCAGCGAGGCGGAGGAGCTGGCCCGGGTCATGCCTATAATCGAAGCCTTGAAAAGCGACCCCCATTTTCCGGCGCCTCTTTCCATCGATACCTACAAGGCGGCCGTGGCCGAAGAGGCGCTGCGCGCCGGGGTTGAAATGGTCAACGATATCTGGGGGCTGAAGGCGGATCCGCGCATGGGCAAGCTGGTCGCCGCCTACGGGGTTCCCGTCTGCCTCATGCACAACCGCAACTCCACCGAGTACCGGGACCTGGTCCCCGAGGTTATCTTCGAGCTGCAGGAATCAATTGACCTGGCCAAGGCGGCCGGAATTGCCGACGACCGCATCATCGTCGACCCGGGCATTGGCTTCGGCAAAACCGCGGAGCAGAACCTGGCCGTTCTGCACCGCCTGGCCGACTTCCGCGGTCTCGGCTACCCCCTCCTGCTGGGCACCTCGCGCAAATCGACCATTGGAAAGGTGCTCAACCTGCCCACGGAGGAGAGGCTGGAGGGGACGGCGGCCACCGTCGCTATCGGCATCGCCGCCGGCGTGGACATCGTGCGCGTGCACGATGTCAAGGAGATGCGCCGCGTCGCCATGATGACCGACGCCATGGTGCGCCAGGGGGAAGAGGACTGATTTGGCACAGGAGCAAAAGATGGCCGGAACTGTAATCACCATTAGGGACATTGCGTGCTACGGCTACCACGGCGCTCTTGAGGAGGAACAGGCCCTGGGGCAGGAATTCCGGGTCAGCCTTGAGCTCAAGACCTCCCTGGCGCCGGAAAGGGATTTGCTTTCTGAAACCTTTGACTACCGCGAGGCCGTGGACCTGGTCCGCCGGATCATGGAAGGACCGCCGCGCCGCCTCCTGGAGACCCTGGCCGAAGAGATTGCCGCCGGTCTCCTGGCCCTGCCCGGAATAGAGGAGGTCAAGATTTCCGTCTGCAAGCCCCATCCGCCCATAGCCGCGGTGTTGGGCGGCGTCGCCGTGGAGATCCGCCGCTCCCGGGCCGAAAGGCAGAGCTGAAAGCGTGGTATAAATCCCCCCGCCCTCCCTTTTTCAAAGGGGGGAGTTTTGGGGAGGCCTTTTCAACGAGATCTGTAAAGAGGATTTTCCCAAGGGTAGTTTTAAGGAGGCTTTTTTTGCCGGTGGAGGTTGCTAAGTCCCCCTTTTCTAAAGGGGATGGAGAGGGATTTTGCCAGGGTCTAGGTATGTTATAATTCCCCGGCCAAGTTGATAAATGAGCACCCGGGGGGCGCCATTTTCCCGGGAAGGAGTGACGGATATGCCGGCGGCCTATATCGGCCTCGGATCGAACCAGGGCCATCGCCTGCGATACCTGCAGGAAGCCCTGGCCAGGCTGGAGCAGGAGCCGGTGCGGCTGGAGAAGGTTTCGCCCGTTTATGAAACTAAACCCCTAGGCGGCCCCCCCCAGGGCCTCTATTTGAATGCCTGCGCCGCCCTGCAAACCGCCCTCCCCCCCGTCGTCCTGCTGCGACGGATGCAGCAGATCGAGCTGGCCCTGGGGCGGGTGCGGAGAGAGCGCTGGGGACCGCGAACCATTGACCTGGACCTGCTCGTCTACGGTGAGGTGATCATGCGCACTCCCTCCCTGGAGCTGCCTCACCCGCGGCTGGCCGAGCGCGATTTCGTCCTGCGGCCTATGCACGACATCGCCCCGGAACTCCTCATCCCCGGGACGGGAATGACCGTGCGCCAGCTCGCCGCCCGGCGCCCGTCCACGGATGGGGTAGTGCTCTACCGCGTTGAGTGGTACCCCCATTCCTAAATGCAGTCACGGGCTTCCGCTGCCGGCGGGGCCTGCTTCGCCCCGGCAGCGGGCCGCCGGCAGGGAATTCGTTGCCGCATGGGCGGCCCTGCAAAGGTGGCCGTAATTATAGAAAGGAACCCTTGTATCCACGCACAGCAACAGGGGCTGCCCCTTTTGGGACAGCCCCTGGAATGTACCGCAGCGGCAGCTCTTAGAAGAGCCCCTTCACCTTGCCCGTCTCCACGTCCACGTCGATGTTCATGAAGGCGGGGTTGGCCGCCGTGCCGGGCATGAGCGAGATGGTCCCGGCTACGGGGACGACGAAGCCGGCGCCGCCGTAGGTCAGGATGTCCCTGACATAGAGCCGCCATCCCTTGGGCACGCCCTTCTTCATGGGATCGTCGGAGAGGCTCAGGTGCGTCTTCACCATGCAGGTGCCCAGCTTCTGCAGGTTGGGATCCTGCTCCATCCGCTTGGCCTTCTCCAGGGCAATGGGAGCATACTCCACGCCGTCGGCGCCGTAGACTTCCTTGGCAATGAGCTCGATGCGCTGGCGCAGCGGGGTATCCAGCTCGTAGAGGAAGCGGAAGTTGCTGGGCTCGTTGCAGGCATCGATGACGGCATCGGCCAGCTCGAGCGCTCCCTCGCCGCCGTACTGCCAGTGCTTCGAGACGGCCACGCGCGCTCCGGCCTGCTCGGCAAGGCGCCGCACCAGCTTGATCTCGTTCTCGGTGTCGGTGTGGAAAGCGTTGATGCAGACTACCGGGTTGATGCCGGCTTTCTTCACCGTGTTGATATGGTGGATGAGGTTTTCGCAGCCCTTTTCCACCCACTCGAGATGCTCTTCGGTGTAGGCCTTATCCAGCGGCTGGCCGGGCAGCGGCAGCGGGGCGCCGCCATGGCACTTGAGGGCGCGGATGGTGGCCACGATAACCGCGCAGTGCGGGACCAGGCCCGACTCGCGGCACTTGATGTTCCAGAATTTCTCAAAGCCGATGTCGGCGGCGAATCCTGACTCTGTAATGACGTAGTCGGCCAGCTTCAGCGCTACACGGTCGGCAATAATGGAGGACTGGCCCACGGCGATGTTGGCAAAGGGCCCGGCGTGGACAAAGACGGGCTGCCCTTCAATGGTCTGCATGAGGTTGGGGTTAATGGCTTCGATCATCCACGCCGTCATCGCGCCGGCCACGCCCAGGTCTTCAGTGGTGATGGGGTTGCCCTGCTTGTCATAAGCCACGACGATGCGGCCCATCCGCTCGCGCATATCCTTTAGATCCTTGGCCATGGCCAGGATGGCCATGACTTCCGAGGAGACAGCGATGGCGAAGCCGGATTCCATCATGAAGCCGTCCCGCTTCGTGCCTATGCCGATGATGATGTTGCGGAGAGCCTGGGCGCAGAAATCGATGACCCACTTCATCTCCACGTTGCGCGGGTCGATGTTCAAGCGCTTCAGCCCACGGCGCTCGAGGAAGGCGTCGCTGGCATTAAACTCGTGCTGCAGCCGCGAGGTCACCGCCACCATGGCCAGATTGTGGGCGTTCATGACCGCGTTAATGTCGCCGGTCAAGCCCAGAGAGAAGGGCGTCAAGGGGATGCACTGGGAGAGCCCGCCGCCGGCAGCGGAACCCTTCACGTTCATCGTCGGGCCGCCGGAGGGCTGGCGAATGGTGGCAAACACGCTTTTACCCCGTTTCCCCATCCCCTGGGCCAGACCCATGGTGGTGGTAGATTTCCCCTCGCCCAGCGGCGTGGGGGTGATCGCCGTGACGTCGATGTACTTCCCGTCAGGACGATCCTTGAGCCGCGTCAGGACCTTCTTGTAATCCACCTTGGCTACGTAATGGCCGTACGGCAAAAGTTCCTCCTTCTCCAGGCCGAGCTCATCCGCCAACTGGAAAACTGTTTTCATGTTGGCCTCTGCCGCCTCGGCAATTTCCCAGTCGGCATGCTTGGTGGGATCTAAAGGCATAAAAAAACCTCCCTTTTAAAATTTTTGTTTTGCCCTAACCTCCCGCCTATTCACCCGATGCGCTGGATATATTCCACAAAAACGGATGCGATTCCTGCATTAATTAGTTAAATTTTTCACTTATTTTTTAACTCTAGAATTGAGGGGATGCCGGCCAGCGACTGGGCCGTTAGCACGGCCCGCTCCACCGCAGCGGCCACCGCTTCCGCGGCCATGGTCCCGGCAAGGCTTACATCGGCCTCCTCTTCACCCGTCGAGAGGCTGAAGATAATGTCCCCGTCCCACATGGTGTGGACCGGCCAAATGGAGCGGGCGAGCCCGTTTTGAGCCATCTGGGCGATCTTGCGCAGCGCTTCCCGGGAAAAGCGGCCGTTCGTCGCCACGACGCCAAGGGTCGTATTTCCGGGAAATTCCCCGCCGCCGCTTCCCCTCTTCATCAGCTCCGCGGTGCGCTCCATGAACCCCGTTTCGGGATTGCGAGGTCCGGCCAGCAGCCGCCCCTGGCGGTCAAAAACATCGCCAAAGGCATTTACCGCCACCAGGGCGGCGACAACGAGGCTGCCGCAGCGGCAGGAGGCGCTCCCCTGGCCCGATTTCACCGCCTGCTGGATGCCGTAAAACTTGCCCACCGTGGCCCCCGTTCCTGCGCCAACCGAGCCCTCCGGCACCGGTCCCGACGTGGCAGCGAGGCAGGCCCGGTAGCCCATTTCGGCATCGGGGCGGTTGTGCATGTCGCCAATGAACAGGTCGAACAAAATGGCCGCCGGAACAATGGGGACGCGCACCGGCCCCACGGCATAGCCCCGGCCCCGCTCTTCCAGGTAGCGCATCACCCCCGAGGCCGCATCGAGACCGAAGGCGCTGCCGCCGGCCAGGACGATAGCCTGCACCTCTTCAACAAGCCGCGACGGCTGCAGCAGGTCGGTCTCCCTCGTCCCGGGAGCCGAGCCGCGCACATCTACGGCAGCGCGGGCCCCCTCTTCGACCAGGACCACGGTTACCCCCGTGGCCGCATCCAGGTCGCTGCAGACGCCTACCTTGATCCCCTTGATATCGGTAAGTCCGCCCATGGAAGCACCCCTTTCATCATTTGCAGGCGGGGGTGAAACCCTGCCCCTGCGCCTTTTGCGGGCGGGGGCGTAACACCGCTCCCGCGCCAATAACGAGGGGCTGTCCCTTCGGGGACAGCCCCGGCGACCCAGCTGCCCCCGCCAGAGGCTTTCGGGACTGTTCCTTTGCCTTTAAGAAGAGGAATCCGTGCCGGGGTTGCCCGCGGCCTCGCTCTGCTGGAAGGGGGTGCAGGGCTGCACCTTGGCCTTCCCCGCCGCCGCTTTCCCACTGCGCCGCTCGGGGCGCACGGCGCTCTCCGGCTGGACCGCCTCCCGCTCCTTCTTCCGGCGGATGGCCTCCAACTCGGCCAGGCTTTTCCCCTCCACGAGGGCGGTAATCTCCTCGGCATCGAGGGTTTCTTTTTCCAGGAGCGCTTCGGCAATGAGATCGAGCTTATCGCGATTTTCCTCCAGCAGCTTCCGCGCCTTCTCGTAGCACTCGTCGATGGTGCGGCGTATCTCCACGTCAATGGCCTTGGCGATCTCCTCGCTGTAGTCGCGATCCCGGGCCAGGTCCCGCCCCAGGAAAACCTGGTCGTGCTTGCGCCCCAGGGTAATGGGGCCCAGCGAATCGCTCATGCCGTACTCCATGATCATCTGGCGGACCAGGGAGGTGGCCCGCTCCAGGTCATTCTGCGCGCCCGTGCTGATCTCGTCAAAGACCAGCTTCTCCGCCACCCTTCCGGCAAGGAGGGTGGTCACGCGATCCAGGAGCTCGGAGCGGGTCATGAAGTAGCGGTCCTCTTCCGGGAACATGAGCGTGTAGCCGCCGGCACGACCCCGCGGGATGATGGAGACTTTATGCACGGGATCGGTATGGGGCAGCAGGTAGCCCACCAGGGCGTGGCCCGCTTCGTGAAAAGCCACAATTTTCTTTTCAAATTCGCTGATAACACGGCTGCGCTTCTGGGTGCCGCCAATGACTCGCTCAATGGCCTCCTCGATCTCTTTCCGGCCCACGCGCTTGCCGCCGCTGCGCGCCGTGAGCAGCGCCGCCTCGTTGACCACGTTCTCCAGGTCAGCCCCGGTAAAGCCGGGCGTGGCGCGGGCAATCTCTCGCAGGTTAACATCCTCCGCCATCGGCTTGTTGCGGGTATGGACCTTGAGAATCTCCTCGCGCCCCTTCACGTCGGGCACGCCCACGTAAACCTGGCGGTCAAAGCGGCCGGGTCGCAGCAGGGCGGGGTCCAGGATGTCAGGGCGGTTGGTCGCCGCCAGGATAATAATGCCCTCATTCACGTCAAAGCCGTCCATCTCCACCAGGAGCTGGTTCAGGGTCTGCTCCCGCTCGTCATGACCTCCGCCGAGACCGGCGCCGCGCTGCCGGCCCACGGCGTCAATCTCGTCTATGAAAACGATGCAGGGCGAGTTTCTTTTGGCCGTATCAAAAAGATCGCGCACCCGCGAGGCGCCGACGCCTACAAACATCTCCACGAAGTCGGAACCGCTGATGCTGAAGAAGGGCACCCCCGCCTCTCCGGCAACCGCCCGCGCCAGCAGGGTCTTCCCCGTTCCCGGGGGGCCCACTAGCAGGATGCCCTTGGGGATGCGCGCACCCAGCTCGATATACTTGCGGGGATCCCTCAGAAAATCAACCACCTCGGCCAGCTCGGCCTTCTCCTCGTCCGCGCCGGCCACGTCGTCGAAGGTTACTCGCTTGCGGTCACCCTCATGAAGCCGGGCCCGGCTTTTGCCAAAGTTCATCACCCTGTTGCCGCCGCCCTGGGTGTGCTGCATAAAGAAAAAAAATAGGCCGAAAAGCAGCACCAGGGGAAGGGCGTAGGTAAGCACCGTCTGCCACAAGCTGGGCCCGCGGGGCGCGTTGGTTTCATAGGGAATATCTTTTTCCAGGAGGAGGTCGGTGAGGTTGTGATCATCGGGACGCCTCGTCATTACCTTGCGGCCGTCCTTCAGCTCCGCTTCAATTTCGTTGCCGTAAGCCACTACCTTTTCTACCTGGCCTCTTTCCACCTGCTCCACAAACTCGTTGTAGGGGATCTTCTCGGGAGACATGCCGGCGTCAAACATGAGCTTCATAGCCGCGAAAAAAAGCAAGGCCACGATGAGGTAGAAAAAGATCTGGCGTCTAAAGGGCTGCACTGCTGTAAACCTCCTCTCTGCAGCGGTCTCCCGCTTATTAACTATATAATTTTAACACACCGCCCCGGAGCAGGCAACCAAGCGCCCGCGAAAGCCCCTGCAAACATTTTACTCGCCCCGCGGCGCTTCTTGCTACAGCTCGGGGTCAAGAACGTAAATTCCCTCCAGCTGGCGGTATTTTTCGTCATAATCGAGGCCGTAGCCAACGACGAAATGATCGGGTATTTCAAAGCCGCAGTAATCTGGAGTAAACTCCACCTTCCGCCGCACCGGCTTGTCCAGCAGGGTCACCACCTTCAGCGACCGCGGTTTACGGTTGAGCAGGCTGCTGCGCAAGTAGTTCAAGGTCAGGCCGGTGTCAACGATGTCCTCCACGATGAGCACATCTTTCCCCTTGATGCTCTTGTCAAGGTCCTTAAGTATGCGCACCACCCCCGAGGAGGCGGTGTCGGAGCCGTAGCTGGAGACGGCAATAAAATCGATCTCCGCTGGTACTTTCAGCCGGCGCATGAGGTCGCTGGCAAAGATGACCGCTCCTTTCAGCACGCAGACAAGCAGCAGCTGCTTCCCCTCATAATCGGCGGAGATGCGCTCCGCCAACTCCGCCACGCGGCGGCCAATCTCCTCTCCGCCAATTAGCAATGTCAGCTTCTCCTTATTCAACGGCTCTCTCCTCCTGCGTATTTTTTTTAAGCTCCAGGACCAATACCTGCCTGGTCTTTTCGGTAACGCGGTAGGGGTGGGCGATGCGGTGGCCCACTACCCAGATCACCTCGTCGCCCGCGGCTACCAGCAGGCAGTCGTCCCGGCGGTGGTGCGGCACCTTCTGATCGATTAAAAAGTCCTTTAACTTCTTGGAGCCCGGGGCGCCCTGCGGGTGAAAGCGCGCCCCGGGCCAGCGAGTGCGAAGCATGAGCCCGGGGGGCAGCAAGTCAAAGTCCAGGTAGGCCTGGTGCGGCTGCGGCGGCCAGCTCAAGTCGGCGGGAGCGGCGAAGTAGGCCTTGATCGCGCCGGCACCGCCGGGCAAGGGGGTGCAGCCGGGAAGCTGCAGGGGCAGGACCAGGCTGTCCTTTTTCCGAACCGGATCTTCGGCAGTAATAACGAGGCTCCGGTAGGAGCAGTAGGCGCGCACACCGCCCGGCAGGGTCAGCTCCCGCTCCGGCCCCGGCCGCTCCGCCAGCTGCAGCAGCTGCTCCACGTGCCTCCGGTTGAGCTCCCGGCCGGGGAGAAGCTCCAGCAGCGCCCGGTGGGCCACGCGCCCGCGCAGCGCCGCGGGCAGGGCGTTGAGAGCCTCCCGGTTAATGATCAGCCTGCCCTTTTCCCGCCGCACGACCTGTTGGAATTTTTCCTGCGCCTCCGCCTCGAGGTAGGCGCGATCCGCTGCCGCCAGTGCGGCCAGGTGGGCCAGGGAGCGCTTCAGGTTGGGGTTGAATTGCTGCTCCAGGTAGGGGATTAGCTCCAGGCGGATGCGGTTCCGGGTATAGTCCGTCTTCAGGTTGCTGGCATCAAGGAGCGGTTCAAGACCCTCCTGGCGGCAGTACTGTTCAATTTCACGCCGCGAGATCTCCAGCAGGGGGCGGATCAGCTCCACGGAGCCGAAGCGGCGGCGCGGCAAGATCCCCGCCAGCCCGTCAGGCCCCGTCCCCCGGAGCAGGTTTAAGAGCACCGTCTCCGCCTGGTCGTCCAGCTGCTGCCCCAGGGCAATCTTGCCGGCGCCGTGCTTTTGGGCCGCCTCCAGCAGAAAGCGGTAGCGGACCACGCGGGAGGCCTCCGATGCCGACAGCCTCCGGCCGGCCCGGTACGCCGGCACATCGGCGGCCGCCCCTTCAAAGGGCAGCCCCCAGGCCTCGGCCAGCCGGCGCACCGCTTCCGCCTCCCGGCGCGCCTCGGGCCTGATGCCGTGGTCGAGGTGGGCGACAACCAGGGACAGCCGGTAGCGCGGCGCCAGGCGGCGCAGCACGTGGAGCAGGCACAGCGAATCGGGGCCGCCGGAAACGGCCACGAGCACGCGATCGCCCACTTCCAGGAGGCGGTGCCTTTCGATAAAGCGGGCTACTTTTTTTACCAGCATGGCCGTATGCAGGCGCTGCTCACAGCGCCGTCCAAACCTCCACTCGGTCGGGCGTGGAAGCCCGCCCCTGCATTTTTTCCTTTCTGCGGGCGGGGGTGGAAGCCAGCCCCTACCATTATTTTACCATAGTATGGACCCTGGAAATAAATTAAATAAAAAAATGCAACCCTTGAACCCTCGTTCAAGGGTTGCATTGTCCTTCTTTCTCCGGCTAGCCTCTCAGGCGGAGCAGCCGGCACACGGCCACGGTCAGGTCGTCCCGCAACCGGCCGCCGGAGCGGCGCGCCGCTTCTTCCACAATCCGGTCGGCCACGATTTGCGGCGGGCTGTTGCCCATGAGCCGAAGGAATGATAGCAGCCAGTCAAGCCCTCCCTCTGAATCGACGGCCCCATCGGTTACCATGACCAGCAGGTCGTTGGGCTGGAGCTTCTCCACGTAGCTTTCCACCTCTACCCTGGATAGAATCCCCAGGGGCAGGGAAGGAGCCCCTATCCTGAACACCTCCTTGTCCCGCTTGATGAGGCTGGGAGCCGCTCCTATTTTCAACAGCTCAACTTCTCCTTCAACCAGGTCGATGAGAGCCATGTCCACGGTGGCAAAGGATTCCTCGCCCGTGCGCAGCTGCAGCAGGGAGTTGACGCTGCGCAGCACCACTTCTTTTTTAAAGCCTGCCTCCAGCAGGCGTTCCAGCAAGACAACGGTTGCCCTGCTCTCCGCTGCTGCGCGGGGCCCACTGCCCATCCCGTCGCTAAGGATGATCACCTGCTCTCCAGCGCCCAGTTCCAGGAGGCTGTAGTAATCGCCGCAGACCTGCTGGTTCCACCTCGCTTTCTGGGCCAGTCCCAGTTCCATGTTAAAGAGGGGCGCCTGCTCACCCACGCCGGGAGGGAACCGGTTTTCATCGAGTTCGCGGGCCAGCTCGTGCATTATCTCGGCCAAGCCCCGCAGCTGACCCGAAACCAGCTCCTTCCCCTCTTTAACCCTCTGCTCCCAGTACCGGTTTACCTCTATCAGTTCCTGCAGCTTGTTGACCGCCTCGACCAGCACCTCGGGCTGGTGGCATCTTTCCCGGAAGGCGGCGGGCAGATGAGCCATCGTCGCCTCCCCTTCCTTTTCGGCGCGCTCCAGCAGGTCGAGGATCAGGCGATGGTGGCTGTGCAGATCCTTCTCCCAGCAGCGCCGCCGAAACAAGCAGGAACGGCAAACCCGGTTCATCAGCTCCTCCAGCATGGAGGAGCGCTCTTCTTCTTCCCTCCCATGACTGGCTGCAGTGGCCTGGGCAAAGCCCAGCGAGAGCTCGCTGAAAAGCTTCGCCATGTGCCGGATCTGCCCGCTGGCAGCCTGGAGTGCCTTCTCCGGCGCCTCCCCGCCTTCCCCCAGGCCCAGCCCCCCCAGCTGCAGCGACAGCCTGTGGAGCATGCGGGCCGGGATAGCCAGGAATATGGCTAGGGAGAGCAGGCCTTCCCTCCAATATGCTCCCGGCATCTCCCCGGGGGCCAGCAGGAACAGCACCGGCATGGAGAACAGGAACCCTGCTGCGGAGCCCCACCGGCCAAAGGGCTTGAGCAGGCCTGTCCAAAAGCCGCTAAAGGAGAGGGACCCGATATGCAGATAGAAGTGGGGGTTCCCCAACCCCAGTATTGTCCCCGTAATTATTCCCATCGCGGCGCCCCATCCTGCTCCCTGCAGGTAGGCCGGGAGCAGGATGGCCAGGTAGGAGGCGGCGGCTTCTACGGATAAGCCGGCCACCGTAACATTCTTCAGGCCAAACATGGCCAGGAAAAATATGAGAAAGAGGGCCAGGATCTCTTCCTGGGCCGCCACAGGCCTATCCCTGCTCCGGGGAAGGTAATCAATGAGCCGCATCGCCGGCAGCATAACCACGGCTGCCAGCAGGGCGATGATTAGCTCCAGCAGGAGATAGGCCCCGTCCAGGACTTGAGGAGCGTCCAGCAGGACGGGAAGCCGGTTCAGGGCTACCAGCACCGCGGTTGCCGGCAGCAGCGGCCACCGCCGCCTGAAGAGGCGGAGGCAGAGCCCCTCCATGAACCAGACCGCCGCCATCGCTCCCAGGAGGACGAATGCCCCGGGCACGTCACCGCCCGACGTGGCCCGGCCTGCGAGGACGGCCGCCGCCACCAGGAAGCTTTGCCTCGGTTTCTCCCGCAACGCCATGAGCCAGAAAATGGCCCCGAAGGGAGCAATCTCGCCGAGGATGGCGGCCCTGCCCAACAGGAATCCTGTCAGCGCCAGCAGGACGTTGGGCGCGCTGAAGAGGGCTTGTCCCTTCCGGCAGAAGGCCCTTATGGCATTGAACCGCTCCTGGCTACCTCCGGTAGCAGATGTGGCTTCACGGGCAAAGGCTGTCCCATCCATCCTTGCAGACATCCTCCTCCGTTGTCCCGGTGAGACCAATTATAAGGGGGTCATCCTGAAATGTATGTCACATTCAGTAGGGGACAAAAAATTTTTTTGCGACAAATGGGGCCAGGCCTCACCGATTAACCATCCTTCCCGCTACTTTCTGAACGGGGATGACACCGTGCGCCTATTCCTTTATGGCTAGACGCGTCCAATGAAATCGAAATAAGAAGAGAAGATGTGAGTGCATCTGTTGAAGGGCAAAAAGGGCATAAAAAAACACCTTGGCGGTGTTTTTTTCAAGACCTGTGGCGCGGCGGAGGGGACTAATAGTAAGCTTCGCGATACGTCCCCCGGCCTCTTCTCCTGGGTTCGTTATTCCGCTTCAGGTGCTGCAGCTTTTCGTCGCTCTCCTTCAGGAAGCGGGCCAGCTTGTCTTCAAAGGAAGCCCGCTCCTTTTTGCGCGCATCGGCCATTGCCTGGCGAATGGAGAGGCCGATTTTGCCGTTGTCGTCCACCGAGAGCACCTTTACCTTGACCAGGTCGGACTTCTTGAGATAATCGTGAATGTCCTTGACGTAGGAATTGGCCACTTCCGAGATGTGCACCAGCCCGGTCTCTCCCCCGGGCAGGGTGACAAAGGCGCCAAATTTGGTAATCCCCGTGACCACCCCTTCCACAATGCTGCCAACCTCTACGGGCATGCCGTTAAAAAATCCTCCTTGCATAAAACTTGCTTAAGCCTAAGGTTATTATAACTTTTTCGAATCCTTTGTCAATCATCAAGCCGGTACACTATCTCCCCGGGCTTGACCAGGCCCAGCTTTCGCGCCAGCAGCTCGATATAATCGGGCTCATGGAGCCGGGCAATCTCTTCGGCCATTTCCCTGTTGCGAGACTCGTATTCAGAGACCCGCTGCTCCGCCGCAGCCAGCTCCCGCTGCAGCCGGCGGTGTTGAAACACCTGTACCGCCGCCACGGCCAGGAGAAAGCAGAATAAAAGGGCGCCGGAGAGGGTCAGCAGCCTGGCGTAGCCGTAGCTTTTCTGCCGGCGGCGGGGAAAGGGGGCCACCCCCTTCAAGTCCTTCCGTCTCCTCCTACTAATGGGCACCACATCCCCCTAGTCTAGTAGGCAGTGGGCCTGTCGGGCCCCGCCTGCTTCCTATTTTCGCCGCCTGGGGGGAAAGATCCTGCCTGGGCCGGCGGGAGCGCCTTCGCCCCGCCGCCCCAGGCGGAGCAGGAAGGCAAAGCCCCTCCGCCAGTAAGGGAGCAGGTAGCCGCTTAAGAAATAGAAGTACAAGATAAAGCCACCGGCCAGCCCACCGTAGGTGTAGGCATGTATTTCTCCCTGGCGCCGGTAGAACAAAAAGAGGATCGTCGCCGCCGCAGCGGCAGCCCAGAAGAGGCAGTCCGCGGTGACTGAAAGGACGGCGGGGAGGTGCCGGAACTGCAGGCGCAGCGAGCGGTAAACATCGTAAACGGCGGCATAAATCGCTCCCAGGGCCGCCGCTTCCAGAAAGGCAATGAGCTGCTGCAGGGCCGGAGCGGCCACTATTTAAAGAGCCTCTCCAGCAGGTTTTTGCCCCGCGCCCGAGGGTGCTTCTCCTCGGCGTAGGCCAGCTCCAGGATGTAGCCCTCTATGGAGATCTCGCCCTGATCCAGGTTCAGGTGCTTGATGTGCAGATTCTCGCCGCGCACCGCCAGCAGGCCCAGTTCCGTCTCCATGATCACCTCTTCGTCGTCAAAGCTGTCCACGTGAACCACGCCGGTAATCTCGGTGCGCTCCCTGTTCTCGATGACCAGCCGGTGCTGCCCGCCGCGATAGCCGTATTTCTCCTCCATGCCATCCCCTCCTTGCGCCGCTCATCTTTTTCCAATTAATTATATGAGCTTGTTCCATGTTTATGTCTTAATGACAGGAAGGAGGCAGCGCGGTGGTTTGGAAGCGGCAAAAAAGGGGTAAACTGCAGGAGGATTACCGGAGCCCGTAGCGAAGAAAAAGCGGAGCACAATGGGAGAAGAGAAAGGGATGGTGCCATGGATATTCTATACCGCGGCAAAACAAAGGACGTTCTTGCCTACGGCGAGGATCGGCTCCTGCTGCGCTTCAAGGACAGCGTTACCGGAACAGGAGAAATCCTCGATCCCGGGGGCAATGAAGTAGTAGGCCAGCTTGCCGGCAAGGGCAGCGCCTCGCTGCGCCTTTCGGTCTACTTTTTCCAATTGCTGGAGGAGGGCGGCATCCCCACGCATTACCTCGGCCCCGGCCCGGAAGAGAACTGCCTCCTGGTAAAAAAGGCTCGCTCATTCGGGCTGGAGGTAATCTGCCGCGTGAAAGCCTGGGGCAGCTTTGTCCGCCGCTACGGCCAGTACGCCACCGAGGGCATGCCGCTGCCCTCGCTGGTGGAGTTTACCCTGAAGGATGACCAGCGCGGCGACCCGCCGATTAGCGAAGAGACTATGGCGGCGCTGCATATCGCTTCTCCGGAGGAGTGCGCCTACATGAAGAAGACCGCCCGGGAGGCCACGGCCTTGATTAAGGGGAAGCTTGGGGAAAAAGGGCTCGAGCTCATCGATATCAAGTACGAGTTTGGGAAGGCCGAAGGCCGGATCCTCATTATTGACGAGATCTCCGGCGACGGTATGCGCGTTTTGCGACACGGCCGGGTGCTGCTGCCGCACGAGCTGGCCGCGGCCTTCCTCGGATAGGAAAAGCAGACCGCGGGCGGGCATGGAAGCCCGCCCGCGTTTTTAGTAGCGGAAAGCTGCCGGGCGGCTCATGAGCCGCCCCTAGATCCTAAAAAAGATAACATTGCCTTTGCCGGTACCAATATGCATGCAAGTCATCAAAAAGAGGGCCTTGGGGACATCGCCATCTCCCACCTCCAACTTCCCACCTCTCACCTCTCAACTACCAGGCCTTGGCCAGGGTGATATCGCGGTAGAAGTAGTTGACGATCTCCTCGGGGGAACGGCCCTCTTCGGCCAGCGCCCGCGCGCCCCACTGGCACATGCCTACGCCGTGGCCGTAGCCGGTGCCGGCAAGGTAGAGCCCTCCCTCGCCCAGCTCAATCTCTTCGATAAAGGTGGAGCGCATCTCGGTACTTCCCAGGGCCAGCCTCAGCGAGGGGGCGGACACATCCACGTCATTGATTTTAATTTTTGTCGCCCGGCCGGAAGGCCCTTTCTCGCTGATCTCCGCGTTCTGCACGGGGCCGGGGTCCTCCCCAGTTACCCCCCGCACCGCGGCCTGCACCTGGGCCAGGGGGAAGGAGGCGCTCCAGTTCTTCTCCTCTTCAGGAATGATCTTTTCCGCGGGGCTGTCAACGATCTGGATGTAGGGAGGATTCCCCCCCTCGTAGTCCAGTCCCTCATCGGGCAAGGCCGTTCGCGGGCCGGCATAGGCATGGAACCAGGCCTTGATGTAATCGCCGTTGTAAAGGGCCACCATGCCGCGCGTCTTCTCCACGGCCTGGCGGACGCGATCGTTGATCCGCTCCGCGCTGTAGGCCTGGAATTCCTTGAAATCGGTGGAGGCATGGGCATTGCGCTCCGGCAGGCCGCCGCTTTCCTTGATTTTCTGCAGGGTGAAGGTGCGGGCGATGATGGCCTGGGCGCCGAGAGCGCTTTCCGGCCACTGCGGATCCATTTCCGCGGCCACCACGCCGGCAATGTAGTCTTCAAAGTCCATCTCCGCAATGGTGCCGCTTTCGTGCAGGTAGACTCTCAGCCGCGGCTCCCGCCCCTGGTACTCCCGCAGCGCTTCGGGAAGGGGCGGCGGCGCAGCCTCCTTCTGGCGCCGGCAACCGGCAGCAATCGCCAGCGCCGCGCATAGCAGCAGCAAAACAGCCCGCAGCAAGCGAGACATGTTGGTCACCAGCTTTGCCAGTTGTTAAAGGCATTATTTATTTTCCCCAAAGGCGGGCTTTATACCCCTCCAAAAGCCAAAAGGCCGCCTTCTAGCGAAGGCGGCCGCGAAAGCTTTCTTTCCCGATGAACCTCTTACTTCACCTTATCCTTGAAGGCCTTGCCTGCTTTAAAGACGGGCACGCTCAGCGCCGGGATGGTGATCTCCTCGTTCGTCGCCGGGTTGCGCCCTTTGCGCGCGGCGCGGTGCCTCTTTTCAAAAGTGCCGAATCCCACCAGCTGCACCTTTTCATCCTTGGCCACGGCATCAACAATGCTCTCGATTACGGCGTTGACTACCTTTTCCACGTCTTTCTTCGCCATTTCGGTCTTTTCCGATACCAAACCGATCAGTTCAGACTTGTTCACCACTTGTTCCCTCCTGGTTGTAAATTAAGTGATGGAAGCAAATTTTTCACCTTGACTTTGCTAATTCGCTATTATGTTGATGAATCCTGCTTTTTTGGATATTTTTCCCCTCCACCCTTGGCCTCTTCCCACCAGAGATCCAGCTGCTCCAGGGAGAAGCTGCTGAAAGGGCGCCTTGTTTCGGCCACTCTCGCGGTGACATGGGCAAAGCGGACCTGGAATTTGCGCAGCGCCTTTCCCAGGGCCATCTCCGGGTTCACCTTTAAAAAGCGGGCCACGTTGACCGCGGCAAAGAGAAAATCGCCAAATTCTTCTTCTATTCTGCCCGGATCCTCCTGGCGGTATGCATCCATCAGCTCCGCCGCCTCTTCCTTCAGCTTCTCCACCGCCCCCTCCAGGGAGGGCCAGTCAAAGCCGAGCGCCGCCGCCTTCTTCTGGACCTTGTATGCGCCAAGCAGCGCCGGCAGGGCGGGATCAACCCCTGCCAGGCCCGCCGCTCCGGCAGCTTTCTCCCGCTCCTTGGCTTGCTCCCAGCGGCCAATGGCGCCGGCGGGAGTGCTCTCTCGCATCCGCCCAAAAACATGGGGATGGCGGCGGATGAGCTTGGCCGCAATGCCGTCGATGACCGCCTCCAGGTCAAAGCGCCCCGCTTCGCGGGCAATTTCGCTGTGAAAGACTACCTGCAGCAGCAGATCCCCCAGCTCCTCCTGCAGGGCCTCGTAGTCATTCCGGTCAATGGCGGCGACAACCTCGTAGGCCTCTTCAATGAGGCAGCCCCGCAGGCTGCGGTGCGTCTGCTCCCGGTCCCAGGGGCAGCCCCGGGGAGAGCGGAGCAGGACCATGATCTTCTCCAGGCGCCGCAGCGATCCCTCCGCCCCCGGCGGCAGCAGGCTGGCCCCGGGGATAAGCTTGAGCCGGTGGCCGCGCGCCGGGGCCTGGCGCAGCAGGTACCTCACCACTTCATCGCCCTCCAGGGGGTGGCCGGGGACGGCATAGCTGATCCTGGGATGCCGCGCCGCCGCCGCCATCAGGAGAGGGCCCACCAGGCGCGGCGCAGCGGCAAAGCGATCCAGGGCCCGGAAGCGTACTCCCCTCCTCCGGCAGTAGTGGGCGGCGGGGTGCGCTCCCGTCTTAAAGTAAAGGGGCCCGCCCCGCAGCAGCGCCCGCCGCGCCGCCAGGGTAAGATGGCGGGGATGGCCCGGACCCAAGCCGATAATGATGATCTTGCCCATGTCGCCTGCTACCTCGCTATCGCAGTATTTTCCACCGCTCCGCCAGATCGGCCAGCCGCGGCCCAATGCGGGGGAGCAGCTCCAGCTCTTCCCGCGTCAGGCTGCCGGTTAGCAGGAGAAAGAGACCGTAAACAATAATCCCCAGGGCAATGGCCGCCAGGGTGGCCACGCCGTTGGCCAGGCTGAAGGAATAAGCCGGCCCCAGGCAGCCCATGAAGAAGCGGTAGCTTAAAGAGACCGCCGCGGACATGGCGGCAACGGCAAAGGCTGGGACCAGCAGCAGCTCGACCGGGCGGAAGCGCCATCCCGTGGCGCGGGCCACGGCCCAGAGATTGAGCACCGCCGCCACTGCCGTGCCTATGACCGAGGCCAGCGCCGCGCCGCCGATATGCAGGGAGGGAACGGCCGTGAGATGCCAGGCCAGGGCCGCTTTTACGGCGCCGCCAAGGGCCATGTTTATTACCGGGGTCATGGTCTTGCCCAGCCCCTGCAGTATCCCCGTGGTGGAAACATAGAAGCAGAGGGGAATAACCGACCAGGACATGTAGGCCAGGGCATAGCCTGCCGAGGCATGTTTTGCGCCAAAGAGCAGGATGATCACCGGCGTAGCCAGCAGGTAGAGACCCACCGCCGCCGGGAGGGAGAAAAAGGCGGTCAACTTTACGGAAACGGATGTGCGGCTCCTCACTAGCTCGCGGCTGCGCAAAGTCACCGCCTCCGAGATGGCCGGCACCAGGGCCATGCTCAAGGCCAGGGTGACCACGTTGGGGAAGTAGACCACCGAACCGGCCATGCCGGTAAGCTGCCCGTAGAGCCTGGTGGCTTCCGCGTAAAGGTAGCCGATGGCTTTCAGCCGCCCGGGAACAATGAGCTGGTCGATGAGAGTGAGCAGCGGCATGATGAGGGAGCCGAAGGTAATGGGAATGGAGAGGCTAAAGATGCTGCGGACAATCCGCCCCGCCGGCAGCAGCCTCCCCTTTCGCTGCGCCCGCATTCGGGCCATAAATGCGGGGCGGCGCAGGTAGTACACCGGCAGAAGCAGGAGCAGGCCGAGAAAGCCCCCGGCCGCCGTGCCAAAAGCGGCGCCGGCGGCGGCATACTCCAGCCCCCGGCTGAGCAGCGTCACCGCCAGGAGCAGGGAGACAACGGCTCGTCCCACCTGCTCGATGACCTGGGAGGCTGCGGTGGGGAGCATATACTGCTGCCCCTGGAAAAAGCCGCGCAGCGCCGACATCACCGTAACAAAAAATATGGCCGGGGAGATGGCCATGATGGCATAGACCGCCCGGGGATCGCTGTCCGAAATGCGGACAATGAGAGGGGCGCCGAAGAAAAGAAGCAGGCTGATGGCCAGGCCCGTCAGGGTTAAGATCAAAAGGGCGATGCGAAATACCCGCATCGCGCCGCGATAATCCTCGACGGTAATATTTTCAGCAACCAGCTTGGATACGGCCACCGGGATCCCCGCAGTGGAAATGGCCAGCAAGGTGGAATAAATGGGGTAGGACATCTGGTAGAGGCCGATTCCTTCCTCCCCCACGATCCTCGCCAGCCATATTTTCATCACCGCGCCGATGAGGCGGACGCCTATCCCGGCCACGGCCAGAATGGCCGCGCCCCGGATAAACTTGCTGTGGCTCGACAAAGCTCTTCCTTCCTTCCTCTTCCCCTGCTCTTTTTTTATATATTGATTGTATTATATCAGCATCTTAAGGCTTAAACCAGCCCGGCTACTGCTCCATCTGCTTGGCCAGGAATGAGGCCGCCGTTTCCACGAGCTTGAGCTCCAGGTCGGTCATCTTGACCGCGGGGTCGCGGCTGCCCATGACCACCGCTCCGATGGGGTCGCCTTCCGCGATGATGGGCGCAATGACCTCGTTGGCAAAGCGGGGGCCCATGATGTCGTCAGCCCCTTGATAATACTGGTGTTCCGCCGTATTGTTAATCAGCACGCTCTTCCGGCTCTCCATGACCTTCTCCACGGCGCTGCTCACGGGGCGGTTGATAAACTCCTTTTTGGGCGCACCGGCCACGGCAATGATTGTATCCCTGTCGGCAATGTATGAAATATGGCCCATGGCCTCATAGAGCGAATCGGCATACTCCTGGGCAAAATCCCCCAGCTCCCCAATGGGCGAGTACTTCTTTAAAATAACCTCTCCTCCCCGGTCCACGTAAATTTCCAGGGGATCTCCTTCCCTGATTTTCAAGGTGCGGCGGATTTCCTTGGGGATGACAACCCGGCCAAGATCATCGATGCGCCTGACAATACCGGTTGCTTTCAACATTGTTTCCTCCTTTGTGTAGTTCCAGGCATTAACTCTCTGTTCTGAAAGTAGTATTCATCCCCACTGGCGGTTTTATGCATTGGCCGCATCAGGGAAGGTAGATCTCGATCTGGCCGTCACTCCAGAGCGAGTAATAAAACTGCTCGTAAAGAAGGCTCTTCTTCCGCAGGGCCGCCTCCTCCCGGGCTTCCGCAAGCGGGAGTCGCCGCGGCTCCCTGGCCGCCTCCACCCAGTAGAGCTCATACTGCTCCCCGGAGGCAACGACACAGCCGGTGCTGGCTCGGGGATGGGGGAAGAGCTTCTCACGCACCTCCCTGCTCAGAAAGGGGTCGTCTACGGCAACCCATCCCAGGCTGGCGCAGTCCATCCCCTCGCGGGCGGCAAGCTCCTCCACGGGCGCCCCGCCCTGCAGTTCTTCGAGGCAGGCGCGGGCCTCCTGCTCTTCCAGGAAGCGAAAGCGGTAGAGCCTGGCTGCCGCCGGCTGGTAGAGCAGATCCGGGTGCTCTTCCACGAAGCGCAGCAGATCGGCCTCCTGCAGCGAGGCGCCGATGCGCTCCAGGAGAGCGCTCGCCTGCAGCTCGTAGCGGGCCAGGATGTCCAGCTCTTCCAGGGCCAGGCCCAGCTCTTTGCACCGCCGGTGAAGCTGCTCCCGGGAGCCCCCGTAATGGGCCTGCACCAGCTGTTCCAGCAGCTGCTCCCTCCTTTCCCCAAGCTCTTCCGGGGACACGGGCACCCCGGCCTGCTGCGCCGCCTGGTTCACCAGCTCAAAGCCAATCAAAATGTGCAAAATTTCCTGCTCGCTCCGGGAGCGCAGCCTCTCCTCCGGCGGTGACGCCTCCGGGTTGCAGAGCTGCAGCAAATTGATGAAGCGCCGCAGCTCCCCCTCTGAAATGAGCACATGGTTAACCTTCGCCACCGGCCGATCCGCCGCCCGGCAGCCTGCCGCGCAGGCTGAAAGAACCAGCCCCGCCGCCAGCAGCCAGAGCACTGCCCGTCCCGCCATCTGCACCGCCTCCCCGTTCAAGTCAAGCTCTTTCCCGTTCGGCAAGCTCGCCCTCGAGCTCCTTCAAAAAATGGACCAACTCCGGGAGCACCGTCTCCCGTGAGCCCGCTTTAAACTTGATCCGGGCCGGGGGGCCGGCGCTGAAGAAGGCCTGCCGCCGCGCCACGGCCCGATCCCACTTTCTCCCTGGGAGGAAGCTGATCTCCACGACGCCGTCATGCTGCTGCATTGAGGCAATCCCCAGCCGCCGCGCCAGGAGGCGCAGGGCGGCGATTTGGAGGAGGTTTTGGGCCGGGGGCGGCAGGGCCCCGTAGCGGTCGCGCATCTCCTCTTCGATCTCCCGCAGCTCTTCGCCGGAATTCACGGCATAGATGCGCTGGTAAAGCTCGATCTTCTGGTTCTGGCTGCTGATGTAGGAGGAAGGAAGATAGGCGTTCATCTTCAGCTCCAGCCGCGGCTGCGGCTCTTCCTCCCTGGGGGGTAGGTTCTTAATCTTGGCTACCGCCTCCTCCAGGAGGCGGCAGTAGAGATCGAAGCCGATCTCCACCATGAAGCCGTGCTGCTCCGCGCCGAGAATGTTGCCGGCACCACGGATCTCCAGGTCGCGCAGCGCCACCTTGAATCCCGAGCCCAGCTCGGTGAACTCCTTGATCGCCTGCAGCCTCTTCTTGGCGCTTTCGGTAATGATCTTCTCCGGGCGATAGGTGAGGTAGGCGTAGGCGGGCCGGTTGGAGCGGCCCACCCGGCCGCGCAGCTGGTAGAGCTGGGCCAGGCCAAACTGGTCGGCGTCGTAGACCACCAGCGTGTTCACGTTGGGAATGTCCAGCCCCGCCTCAATAATGGTCGTGCTCACCAGGATGCGATAGGCCCCCTCGATGAAGTCGCTCATAATCTGCTCCAGGGTGCTCTCCGGCATGCGGCCATGGGCCACGGCCACGGGGACGTCGGGAAACATGGACTGGACCTTTTTAGCCATGTTCCTGATGCCGGCGATGCGGTTGAAAACAAAGTAGACCTGGCCGCCGCGGTTCAGCTCCCGCTGGATGGCCTCCCGTACCAGGTGGTCGGAGTACTCCGCCACAAAGGTCTGGACGGGGTAGCGGTTTTCGGGAGGCGTTTCGATGACGCTCAAGTCGCGCACCCCCACGAGGGAAAGGTGCAGCGTCCGCGGGATGGGCGTGGCGGTCATGGCCAGGACATCCACGGAGAGGCGCATCCACTTCAGCTTCTCCTTGTGGCGCACGCCGAAGCGCTGCTCCTCGTCGATGATGAGCAGGCCCAGGTCGTGAAACTTGACGTCGTCGGAAAGCAGCCGGTGGGTGCCGATGATGATGTCGATTTTGCCGGCGGCCAGCTCCTCCAGGATCTTCTTCTGCTCCGCCGGTGAAACGAAGCGGCTAAGCTGGGCCACCCGGAAGGGAAAGGGGGCAAAGCGCTCGGAAAAGGTGCGGAAATGCTGCTGCGCCAGGATGGTGGTAGGCACCAGCAGGGCCACCTGCTTCCCCTCCATGACTACCTTGAAGGCCGCCCGCAGGGCCACCTCCGTCTTCCCGTAGCCCACGTCGCCGCAGATGAGGCGATCCATGGGATGGGGCTTCTCCAGGTCGCGCTTCACGTCAGCAATGGCCTGCAGCTGGTCGGGGGTCTCCTCGTAGGGGAAGCTGGACTCGAATTCAAGTTGCCAGGGATGATCGGGACCATAGCTGTAGCCCGGCGCCAGGGCGCGGGAGGCATAGAGAGACAGCAGCTCCTGGGCCAGCTGCTGCACCGATTCCTTGACCCGGCTTTTCACCCGCTGCCACTCCCCGCTGCCGAGACTGTGCAGCCGGGGCGCCTTCCCCTCGGCGCCGATATATTTTTGAATGAGGTGCACCTGGTCCACGGGGATGTAGAGCCTGTCGGTGCCCTTGTACTGCACGAGAAGGTAGTCCCGCCGGATGCCGTCTATCTCCAGGGTGCTCAAGCCCATGTACCTGCCGATGCCGTGCTGCTCGTGGACCACGTAATCGCCCACGGCGAGCTCGCGGTAGTCGCGCAGCCGCACCCCCTCCTGGTGCGCCAGCCGCCGCCTCTTGCGGCGCCGGGGGAGCAGGTTCTGCTCGGTGATCACGGCCAGCTTGAGCGAGGGGATGAGAAAGCCTTCCTGGAGGGGCGAGGCGGCCATCCTCGCCTCGCCGGGAGGCCAGGGTTCCCCCGCCGCCAGGCTCACGCTCAGCCCCTTTTCCTGCAGCAGCTGCTGCAGGCCGGCGGCCCGCTCCCGGTTCGCAGCGGTGAAAAGAACGCGGTAACCCGCCGCTCTCCACTCCTGGAAATCGCCCTGCAGCAGCGGCCACTGCCCGTGATAGTAGGCAGCGTTTTTCCCCTCCAGCTGGTACTCATGAGAAAGCTTCAAGGGCCCGGGGGAGGCGCCGAAAAGGGTCAGGGCGACAACGGGGCCGGGATAGCGGGAAAGCAACTCCTCCATCTCCCAGAAACAGTCCAGCCATCCCGGCAGCAGCTCTCCCTCGGCGAAGGCGGTGCTGTGGTGCTCCAGCAGATCGCGGCGCAAGGAGGCTGCCTGCTCAAGAAGGGCCGCCGGCTCATCCACGGCCAGGAGGGAGCCGGGCTCAAGGTAGTCCAGCAGAGAGTCCCCCTCGCCGTAAAAATACTTGAAGTAGCCGGGGAGAAGATCGAGCCCGCCGGGCTGGGCGAGGCGCTCCAGGTGCCGCATCGTGTTCGTTTTCAGCTTCCCCGCCTTCTCCACCTCGCCCCTTCGCCGCAGCCTGAAGACGGCCTGCTCCAGCTCCTGCTCAATCCACCTGGCCCCTTCCAGGTAAAGCTGCTGCGGCAGGGGCAGTTCATAAGCCGGCAGGATGACGGCCTGCTGCAGATGGGCCGTGGAACGCTGGGTGGCGGGGTCAAAGAGGCGCAGGGAATCCACGAGGCGGTCGAATAGCTCCACGCGCAGGGGCCGCTCCCAGCCCGGGGGGAAAATATCGACAATTTCGCCGCGGGCGCTGCACTGGCCCCTCCCCTCAATGAGGGAAACCCTCTCGTAGCCCCGATCGATTAATTTCTCCAGCAGCTCTTCGCGATCAATCTCCTCGCCCACCTGCAGCGTTACCTGCAGGGCGGCCCAGGCCTCCCGGGGGAGAACCCTGGTGATCAAGGCGGCAAAGGGAGCCACATAGATACCCCCTTCGCCACGACGTAGCCACTCCATGAAGGCGAGGCGCTGCCGGTGCTGCTCCATGCTCCGGGCCAGCAGTTCCGGGGTCACAAAGAGATCTCTTGCCGGAAGAAGGTGGACCAGCCGGGGCGGGAAAAAGGAGAGAAGCTCTTCGTAGAACTTTTCCGCTTTTGCCGCATCGGGAACCAGGAGCAGCAGCGGCCGGCCGCTTGCAGCGGCCAGGCCGGCGAGAAAAAAGGCCCTGGCGCTGCCGTCAAGGCCGGCTACCGCCGCCCGGCAGCCGGAGGCGGCGGAAAGCTTCTTTAACAGGTCCGAAAAGGAGCGATCACGGGGCCATTCCTTGAGCAGATGGTCAAAAAGCATGATCCGCCCCCTTCTTGTGGCTGGAGTATGAATTTTGCGAAAAGTCCCCCGCCGTGGCGTCGCGCGGCATGCTCATTCAGCTTCAAACACAGGCATAGAATCCACGCAAGTTTCGCAAAGAGAGTAAATGAAGAGATCACCGGTGGGCGCCGATTTGATGATCGCCTCGTCCAGCTCGGCGGCCCGCGGGTCCACGCCCATCTGGCGCAGTTCCTCTTCGGTCAAAGAGAGCGAGCCGATGATGGCGCCACAGCAATCGCAGATATAGGTGACCTTCATTTACGCGCGCTCACTCACCATCATATTCAAGGATAATCTCTATTTATGCTTCCCCGGGGCGGCGGACTTTATCCCAGAGCACAAGGCCCCGCAGGAAGAAAAAACAAAATTCCGCCTCTGGCAGACGGAATCTCGCCGCAAATACCCTCCCAGCCGCCTTTTAAGAGGCCCGGTTAAAGCGGTTCATGGCCTCCTCCGGCCCCGCCTCCACCAGGAAGGCCAGCGCCTCCACCGCCCGCTCCACGGCCCGGTCAAGCAGCTCCTGCTCCGGCGGCGGGGGAACCTCCAGGACATAAGTGGCGGCATCGCCTTCGGAGGGCTTGCCGATACCTAGGCGCAGGCGCAAAAAGTCGGCGCTGCCCAGGGCCTCGATGACCGACTGCACCCCCCGGTGCCCCGCGCTGCTGCCGCCGCGACGCAGCCGGATGCGGCCGGGCGGCAGGTCCAGGTCATCATAGACCAGGACCAGCTGTCCGGGCTCAAGGCCGTAGCGACGCAGCAGCTCCGCCGCTGCCCGGCCGCTTAAATTCATGTAGGTAAGCGGCTGGGCCAGAAGCAGCCGCTTCTCGCCGCTGCCGGCGGCAGCGCAGAGGGAATGGCGCAGCTGAAAAGGGCTCTCCGCCTTAAGCTGCCGGGCGAGGGCCTCCACAACCCGGTAGCCCAGGTTGTGCCTCGTCCCGCTGTAGCGCGGGCCCGGATTGCCCAGCCCCACAATGGCGTAGAGAAATTTTTCCTTGGGCCTCTTTCGGAAGAAAATTACTCTTCGGCCTCCTCATTCTCCGGCACTCCAGGAGCAGCCCCTTCAGCTTCTTCCCCGGCTGCAGGCACCTCTTCCGCCTCCGGAGCCAGCACCTGCACCAGCAGCTCTTCCGGCGCCGTCAGCAGGGACACGCCATTGGGAAGCTGCAGCTCACCGGCGCTGATGCCATCCCCGATCTGCAGGGATGAAATATCCACTTCAATCTGCTCGGGTATGTTCGCCGGCAGGCACTTGACGCTCACTTCCCGGGCCAGCACCTGGAGAATGCCGCCTACGCCCACGCCGGCGGCTTCCCCAACGAAGTTCAGGGGAACGTTCACTTCAATTTCCTCTTCCATGGAGATGCGGATAAAATCAACGTGCAGCAGCCTGTCCTGCTGGAGGATATGCCGCTGCATCTCTTTCACCATGACCGTCTCCACCTGCGGCTGGGCTCCGTCGATCTTCAGGTCAATAAGGATGTTGGTGCCCAAAGCCAGCACCTGCCTCAGCTGGCGGGCGTCCACCAGCAGCGATTGCGTCTCCTTCCCCTGGCCGTAAATAACGGCAGGGACCTTTCCTTCGCTGCGCAGCCGGTTCAGCTGCCCCTTGGTCAGGCGCGGGCGTTTTTCTGCTTCCAGGACTATGCGTTCCATGCTCCAACCTCCTCCACTTCTTCTTCAAGCGGCCGCCTGGCGGCTGCAGATGTTGGTTTATACGAAAAGCTCGCTCACCGAGCGCTCCTCGTTGATGCGGATAATCGCTTCTCCGATGAGCGGCGCCACGGAAAGAACTTTAAACTTCACCCCTGCGGGGATACCCTCCACGGGTATGGAATTGGTGCAGATAACCTCTTCAAGGGGCGCCCTGCTGAGCCGCTCCAGGGCCGGCCCCGAAAAAACGGGATGGCTGCAGCAGGCGTAAACCCCGGTGGCCCCGGCTTCCATCAAGGCTTCCGCGGCGAGAACGATGGTCCCCGCCGTGTCAATGATATCATCGATAAGTATGGCCACCATGTTTTTCACTTCGCCGATGATATTCATGACCTCAGCCTGGTTGGGAGCGGGCCTCTTCTTGTCGATGACGGCAATGGGGAGCCCTAGCCTGTTGGCCAGCTCGCGGGCCCTGGTTACGCCGCCAAGATCGGGAGAGACCACCACTCCCCGGGAGATATTTTTCTCCTTCAGGTAGTCGGCAATGATGGGCACGGCGGTGAGATGATCAAAGGGAATATTGAAAAAGCCCTGGATCTGTCCGGCATGGAGATCCATGGCCACCACCCTGTCTGCCCCGGCGGCGGTGATGAGATCGGCCAGGAGCTTGGCCGTGATGGGGTCGCGCGCCCTGGTCTTGCGGTCCTGCCGGGCGTAGCCGTAATAGGGTATGACTGCATTTACCGAGCGGGCGGAAGCCCGCTTGGTGGCATCAATAAGGATGAGCAGCTCCATGATGTGCTCGTTGATGGGTGCGCTCATGGGCTGGATTAAAAAGACGTTGGTCCCGCGAACGCTCTCCCGGATGCCGATCTGGATCTCGCCGTCGCTGAAGCGGCCCACCTCCGCCTTTCCCAGGGGGATCCCGATGTACTGGGCAATCTCCTCCGCCAGCTTGCGGTTGGCGCTGCCGCAGAACAGCTTGATCTTGTGGCTCACCTCAACAACCCCCCTGAAATTTTTTGCTGCCCGTGTCTATTTCTTCTCTTCCTCTCCATCTTTCTCCTTCTGCGCATCGCTTTTCCTCAGCAGGCGGGGCGCCACGCCCGGGCAATTCTTCTGCTCCGGCCTGGCTATGGCCAGGGCGTCGGGGGGGACATTTTCCGTAACCGTGGTTCCGGCGGCGACAAAGGCGCCTGCGCCTATTTCCACCGGGGAGATAAGATTGCTGTTGCAGCCGATAAAGGCGCCTTTGCCTATGTAGGAGCGGTGCTTCCGGCGCCCGTCAAAATTGACCACGATCACGCCGGCGCCCACGTTTACCCCGCTGCCAATATCCACGTCGCCCACGTAGCTGAGGTGGGGCACCTTGGTGCCGGCATCGATGCGCGCATTTTTCACTTCCACGAAATCGCCTATCTTCACCCTTGGCCCGATGCGGCTGCCGGGGCGGATGTAGGCAAAGGGGCCCACCAGGGCCTCGCTCTCAATGACGCTCCTCTCCGACACCGACTGGCGGAAAATGACTCCATCGTGGATCTCGGTGTCGATAATATGCGCCCCGGGGCCGATGCGGCAATTGGAGCCGATGACCGTGCGCCCTTCAATCACCGTCTGGGGCATGATCACCGTGTCCGGGCCGATGTGCACGCCGAAGTCGATGTAAGTGGAAGTGGGATCGACAATGGTCACCCCCTGCCGCATGAGGGCGCTGTTGATCCGCTGCCGCATGATCTCCGCCGCCTCGGCGAGCTGGCAGCGATCGTTGATCCCCAGGACCGCCCGCCAGTCTTCAATGCAGCAGGCGCCCACGGGAAGGCCCTCCTCCTGCAGCAGGCCGATGACGTCGGTGAGATAATACTCCTGCTGGGCATTGTCCGTGGTAAGCGCGGGCAGGCGGCGGCGGAGATGCTTTAAATCAAAGCAGTAGGCGCCGCTGTTAATTTCGCCGATCTGCTTTTCCTCGGGTGAAGCATCGCTCTCTTCAACAATGCGAATCCTCCCGTCGGCATGGCGGACGATGCGGCCATACCCGGAAGGATCGGCCAGCGTGGTGGTCAGCACCGTGGCTGCATTGCGGCCGTGCTCCTGCAGCAGCTGCTCCAGGTGCGCCGTCTCTATAAGCGGGGTATCGCCGCAAAGGACGAGCAGCAAGCCCTCCTCCGGCAGCTGCGGCAAGGCCTGCATGAGGGCATGGCCGGTCCCCAGCTGCTCCTCCTGAAAAGCATAGCGCCACCCGGTGCCCATTTCCTCTTGCACCAGGTGAGCGCCCCTGCCGATAACAATAATCACCCTCCCGTCGGCAACTGCAGCGGCGGCCTCAGCGACATAGCGCAGCATCGGCCGCCCGCAAAGGGGGTGCAGCACCTTGGGAAGGGAAGAAATCATTCTCTTGCCTTCTCCCGCCGCCAGGATTACGGCCCACGTTTCTCCCATGGGAGCGCCTCCTCGAAGTATAATCAATATTATACCCCATTATACTACAGGCGGCGGAGAAGCAACAAAACTTTTAGCTTAAGCCCATTCCCTAGCCGCTGACGGTCTGCATCTCCAGCTCTTTAAAGTAGGCCTCCAGGATCGCCTGCTGGATCTCCTGCCGCGCCTCGGTATTGATGGGATGGGCGATATCCCTGAACTCCCCGCTGGGGGTGCGCTTGCTGGGCATGGCCACAAAATAGCCGTTGTTTCCCTCGATCACGCGGACGTCATGGACCACAAACTGATTATTCAAGGTAACCGATACGATCGCCCTCATTTTGCCCTCGTGGTTGAGCCTTCTAATGCGGACATCTGTTACCTTCAACAAAGGACCACCTTCCCGGTTATAAAATTGACAAAAAGCTGTCGTTCTTCTTAATAATGCAACTAATTCAACGATCGGCTGACAAAATCCTGCCAGGTAAAATATAAAATAAATTTAATACTTTTTGAGGGCCTGCCGCACCACCTCAAGATCGCTGATTTTGTCCACATCGGTACCGATCTCTACAAAATTGCAGGGCACGGCGCGGCCCCGGACCTGCAGCATCCGGGAAAGGTAGCTTTCCAGATCGGCCACGGTAAGCAGGTTCAGGAGAAACTTAAAGATAAAGCTCGTCGGCATGATGCGGAAGAGCTTAAGCGGCTTTTTCCGGTAGGCGACAAAGAGGTGAAGCCGGGGATAGGCCTGGTTAAAACATACCGGGCGCAGAAGGGCGATGTTGCCGCCGGTGAAACAGCCGTCCCGCAGCCGTACATAGGTGCGCTTCATCATGGGGAAACGCTCGCGGCAGCACTCCCGGGTGAGGATGGGATAGTAAAAGTCGTCGTCGTAGGGCGCGCAGATCTTGAGGAAGCCCTCAATGGCCTCCTTGTTGATGAGGGGAATATCCGCCGTCAGCATGAGGCAGAGCCGCTGGGGATCCACCTGCTTCAATCCGGCGCCGGCATTTTCCAGCAAGCTCCCCGCCTCGGGAACGGGGATAAAGCGATAGCCCTCTTCCAGGAGCTCTGCCAGCTCCTCCTGGGGACCGACCACGTAGATCTTTTCAATCAACTCCGACTCGGCCAGGGCCTGGAGAATGTAGCCGAGCATGGGGCGACCGTGGATTTTAATGAAGGCCTTGTTGGAGACCCCCTCCTGCTCCGTCAGCGGCCCGCCATTACCTCCGCCGGCCAGGACGACTGCGTCAAACATGTTCTCACTCCTTCCGCTCATGCACGTGGGATATGGTCCAGCATAAAAAGGCCCGGTTTCCCGCCTCCTCCAGGGCGCGGGCAGCCGCGCGGGCCTGCGGCAGGCTGTCGCAGAGGGCAAAGAGCGACGGCCCGCTGCCCGACATGGCCGGATGAAGGCCCAGCTCCAAAAACAGCCGCTTTAGCGCCTGCAGGGGCGGCTGCTGCGGCAAAACGGCTGCCTCCAGGGTGTTGGTCGCCCCCCCGGCAAACCAGAGCCGGAGGGCGCGCCTGCTCCGCTCGCGGACGGCAGCGATTAAAGGCTCCAGGCGGGGGCTCATGAACAGGCCCGGATTCAGGGCGGCGTAAACCTGTGCCGTGGACAGCTGCAGGCCCGGCGGCAGGGCCAGGACAACCCAGTGGAAGGGCAGCGCGGGAAGGGAAGCCACCTTCTCCCCCCGCCCCTGCACCAGCGCCGTCCCGCCCAGGAGGCAGTAGGGCACATCGGAGCCCAGGGCCGCCCCCAGTTCCAGGAGCTCGGCAAGGCTCAAGCCCAGCCCCCAGAAGGAGTTGAGCCCCTTCAAGGCGGCGGCGGCATCGCTGCTGCCCCCTCCCAGGCCCGCCGCCACGGGGATGCTTTTAAAAAGAGATATCTTTACGCCGGGAAGAGGGCGCCTCTGTCCCGCCTTCTCTGCCAGCAGCGCCGCCGCGCGGCAGACAAGGTTGTCTTCGCCGGAAAGGGCAGGCTCGGAGCAGAAGAAACGCCAGCCCGGCTCCCGATGCGGTTCCAGCAGGAGGGTGTCAGCCAGCGACAGCTGCTGCATCACCGAGAGAAGATCGTGGTAACCGTCGGGACGGCGCCGCAGAACGGTCAAGCCCAGGTTGATCTTGGCCGGAGCCCTGATGGCGACTGCCTTCTCCATGATGAAGCGGTTAAAGCATCTTGACCAGGCGGGGGTTGTCCGTGATGCCGGGGATGCGCCCCCTCTTGGCCACCGCCTTATTCTCCACCTCTTTCAGGTCCATGGTCATGTCGATGGCCGGAGAGCGGGCGATGTAGCTGCCCACCCCAAAGGAATCCGCTCCCGCCTCGGCCAGCTGGGCGATCTTTTCGGGATCGAGCCCGCCGGAAACAACAATTTTCACCGAGCTGAAGCCTCCCTGGTCCAGCCGGGCCCGCACTTCGCGAACCAGGTCCGGGGTCACACCGCCTCTTTCAGAGGGGGTGTCGAGCCGGATCCCGTAGAGCCTTTCCCCCAGGGCCCGGGCTACCCGCAGCGCCTCCTCGGCTTCGTCCTTGAATGTATCCACGAGAATAATCCGCGGCTCCTCCGCGGGGGCGAAGGCATCGTAGGCCTGGGCCAGCTTGACGGTGTCGCCGGCAATTAAAAAGGCTGCATGGGGCACCGTCCCCGAAGGCCTGCGCTGCAGAAGCAGGGCCCCCAGGATGCAGCTGCAGCCGTCCGCGCCCCCGATCACCGCCGCCCGCTCCATCACCGGGGCCACGGCCGGGTGGAGATGGCGCGCGCCAAAGCAGAGCAGGGTGCGGTCCCCGGCGGCCTCCTTGCAGCGACGCGCCGCCGTAGCCCAGCCGCTGGCGCTGGCCAGCATGCCCAGGATGGGAGTTTCGTAGATGCCGAAGTTGCCATAGGGCCCCTTTATGCGCATGACCACCTCTTTGGCGGCCATCTTTTCGCCCTCGGGAAGGCACCACACCTGCACCCCGGCGTGGCGCAGCAGGTGGAGCACCTCTGCCGCCCCGGCAAAAAGGCCCTCGCGGGAGGCGAAAATCTCCGCGGTGACTTCCGCCTGCGCCAGGCCCATGGAGTTGAGCAGGTCCCTGGTGCGCACAAAATAGATATCGGTGGTCCAGCCCTGTGCTATCTCCTCGTGCGAAGCCGAATGAAAGCGATCCCGGAATCGCCCGGAAGCTTCAGGCAGCGCCTTCTCCACGTCAGCCAGCGTGATTAGATCCACTTCCCTTTTCGCCTCCAGCTTATTTAAGCAGGGTCACCCCGAGGGTTTTCTCCATCTCCTGCAGGGCAAAGCGGTGCGCCTCTTCATCGATTCCGGCCACCGCACCCGGGAAGACCGACACGCGGTAGTTGCGCATCCGCGCGTCCGCCGCCGTGTAAAGAACGCAGATGTTGGTGACCACGCCGGTAAGCTCGATCTCCGTGACGCCGTATTCCCGCAGCGTGAGATCAAGCTCCGTCCCGTAAAAGGCGCTGTAGCGCCGCTTGTAGATTATCCTCTCCCCGGGCAGGGGAGCGAGCTCGGCCACCACCTTCCCCCCTTCGTCGCCTTCCAGGCAGTGAGGAGGAAACATCTCAAACTCCAGGTCGCCCTGGCGATGGCGGTCGCAGATAAAGATGACCGGTTCTTTATTCTGCCGGTAGAGATCGAGCCGTTCCTTGATCGCCGGGACGATCTTCTCCCCGGCCGGGCCGATATACAGCGCCCCCTCGGGCTTGATGAAGTCATTGAGCATATCGATGACCAGCAGGGCTTTCACCTGTACCCCCCCTTTTTAAAAAATAACAAAAAAATAATTCCACAATTGCGGTCCCGATCCTTTTTTTAATAAAAAGTATGCCCGCCGGAGCGGGCATACCTGCCGTCTTTAAATATTTATGATTCCTTGCGGAGCGTGCGGTTGGCCCGTTCGATAGCCTTCGTCACCAGGTTGCCGCACTGGCGGGAGCTTACGCTGCCCCAGCCCTCGCGGCGAACCAGGTCCTGCACTCCCAGTTCGGCGGCGAGCTCATACTTGAGTTCCTCCGACATCACCGGGCGGCGACGTGCCACAGCATCAACTCCTTTTCAAAGAATTAAAGACGGCATTTTTATTTTGCTGACTTTAGAGCTGCTTTAACCCATGTGATTACTGGAGGCGCTGAGAGAGATGTGATTTATTGAACAAAAAAACCGGCACTCCTCCGCCCCGGTCCCGGTTTTTTGTAAATTTTTAAATCAATAACTTACAAGCCTGCGGAACGGCACCTTTTGTCCTCGTCGAAGCTCAGCTTCACCGTTTCTGTGAGCACATCAGCATAGGTGAAAGAAACCCTCTGGAAGTAGTTGGGCTCGTCGATGCGGACCACGAAAATGGAGGGATAAGTGCTCTCCAGGATGCCCTCCTTTTCAAAGGTCTTGCGCCGGCCGCGGTTTGCCTTGAGCTTGATTCTTTCTCCTACGTGAGGCTCGAGCTTTTTGCGGATTTCAAGAAGGACGTCTTTGGACACAGAAAAAACCACCTTGTCAATGCCTTTTCAAAAAATATTAACATAATCCGCGCGATTTGTCAAGAAAACAGGCCTTTTCGATCGCGTCAAGACACTGTAGGTTTAAAAGAACCTCACATTCAACTTAGATCGCCATTTGTTTGTTTAGTCCCTTTAATGCCATGCGGGTCAAGCTGCTTCGGCCATTGAAAAGGGGAACGTT
>JAAZIN010000051.1 GCA_012800855.1 Bacillota bacterium | reverse complement strand
GCAGGGTGGACCCCTGCTTGTCTTTGCCGGCAGGGAACTGCGCCTGCCTGCCGGCGAGCTCCGCGCCGCTCTCACGGAGTGGTGGAAGCGCCTGCAGAAGCGCATCTGAGGCTCTTGTTAAAGCGGGCCTATTCTTGACAAATTTCCATTGCGGTGATATTTTGATAGAGAAGTTAGCACTCCTTGCCTTCGAGTGCTAACACGCAGCGAGGGGGTTGCCGGGTGGAGACTCTCAGTGAAAGGAAAAAGCGGATTCTGCACGCTGTTGTAGCCAGCCACATCAAGACGGCTGATCCGGTGGGTTCGCGGACCGTGGCCAGAACGTACCGCATGGGGCTCAGCTCGGCGACGATCCGCAATGAGATGGCCGATCTGGAAGAGATGGGCTATTTGGAGCAGCCCCATACTTCCGCCGGACGCATTCCTTCCCAGAAGGGTTACCGCTATTACGTGGATCATCTCATGACCGAGAGCAAGCTCAGCGAAGAGGAAGAGCTGAACATTTACCGCTCTCTCAACGCGGAGAAGATGCGGGAGATCGAGCAGATCATCGTCCATGCGGTGAAAGTGCTGGCGTCGGTAACCAAGCAGACCTCCCTGATCATGGGCCCGCAGTTCCAGAAAAGCACCTTCCAGCAGATGCGCATTCTGCCCCTGGACGAGAAAAGGGGGCTGGTGGTGCTCATTACCGACAGCGGCTTTATCAAGAACAAGGTCATCAAGCTGAACCAGAGCCTTTCTCCGATGGAGCTCCAGCAGGTGGTTTCCTACCTGAACCAGAAGCTCTACGGGCTGAGTATTGACCAGGTGACGACCACCCTGATCAATGAGCTGAAGCGCGATCTCTTCAGGCGCCTGGAGATACTGGAGCAGGCCTTCATCCTGCTGGAAGAGAGCCTCCGCGAGGAGCAGCAGGCGCGCGTCTACCTGGGGGGAACGACCAATATCCTGAGCCAGCCCGAGTTCAAGAGCGTGGAGAAGATTCACCGCATGCTCTCCCTCTTTGAACAGGAATCACTATTATTTGAAATTTTGGAAAAAAATTTAACCGAAGATGACAGTATCGTCGTTAAAATAGGCACGGAAAATGAATACGAGGGCATTCACGAGTGCAGCCTCATCACGGCTACCTATAAAATAAAGGATCGCGTTTTGGGGACCATCGGGGTCCTGGGACCGACGCGCATGGATTACCGTTGGATTATCGCCGTCCTGCGCTGCCTGGTGGATAAGCTGAACCGGACCCTGAGTTCAGGCCTCTAAAAATCCAAGAAAATTATACCTCAACAGGAACAGGAGCATGATCATGGATAAGGAGAAGGAAGAAAGGGCAAACGGTGTGGAGATGACCGGGGAGGCTGCACCGGGCAGCGAAGCGCTGCCGGAAGAGACCCCGGCTCCGCCTCCGGCTCCCGGCGAGGAGATCCCAAAAGCTGGTGCAGGAGCGGAAGAAACACCGGCCGGCCCGGAAGCCGGGCCCGCCGTGGAGTGGGAGCGCGAGAGAGAAGAGCTCATCAGCCTGTTGCAGCGGAAGCAGGCCGACCTGGACAATTTTCGCCGCATCAGCCGGATGCGCGAAGAAGAAATCCGGACTTACGGCCTTTTCAATTTCCTGGAAAAACTGCTTCCCGTAGTCGACAACCTGGAACGGGCCCTGGAGGTGGCGCGCGATGATGAAAACGTTCCCGAATCCCACCTCAAGGGCCTGCAGATGATTCACAAGCAGCTGCGGCAGCTGCTGGAGCAGGAAGGTGTGGTGGAGATCGAGGCTGTCGGGAAGCAGTTCGATCCCCACCTCCACGAAGCGGTAATGCAGACTGCGGAGGGGGAGGGTGAACCCGGCAGCGTTGTTGAAGAGTTCCAGAAAGGCTATCTTTACAAGGACCGTGTTCTGCGCCATGCCAAAGTCAAAGTCTTGCAAGTTGAGCAGTAAATCAAAGCTTGACTTGTGATTGTCAAAAGGAGGTTGCCTGGATGGGAAAAGTCGTAGGTATTGACCTGGGCACGACCAATTCGGCTATCGCCGTGCTCATGGGAAGTGAACCGGAAATAATTCCCAACGCCGAGGGGAGCCGGCTGACCCCGTCGGTGGTAGCCTTTACCAAGGATGGACAGAGACTGGTGGGGCAGGTGGCCAAGAGGCAGGCCATTACCAACCCCGAGAGGACCATTAGTTCCATCAAGCGGGAAATGGGGACGGATTACAGGGTGGAGATTGACGGGAAGAAGTACACGCCCCAGGAGATCTCCGCCATGATCCTGCAGAAGCTGAAGACCGACGCCGAGAATTACCTCGGGGAGAAAATTACCCAGGCGGTAATCACGGTGCCGGCTTACTTCAGCGACAGCCAGCGCCAGGCGACGAAGGATGCCGGGACCATTGCCGGGCTGGAGGTGCTGCGGATTATCAACGAGCCCACCGCGGCCGCCCTGGCCTACGGCCTCGACAAAAAGGGAGAGCAGAAGATCCTCGTCTACGACCTCGGCGGCGGCACCTTTGACGTCTCCGTGCTGGAGATAGGCGACAATGTGGTGGAGGTTCTTGCCACTAGCGGCAACAACCGCCTCGGGGGCGACGACTTCGACGAGCGGATCATCAATTACATCGCCGATGAATTCAAGAAGGAGCACGGCATCGACCTGCGCCAGGACCGGATGGCACTGCAGCGCCTCAAGGAGGCGGCGGAGAAGGCGAAGATTGAGCTCTCGTCGGTAACCTCGACCGATATCAACCTTCCCTTTATTACCGCCACCCAGGACGGCCCCAAGCATCTGGAGATGACCCTGACGCGGGCGAAGTTCGAAGAGCTCATCGCCGACCTGGTGGAGAAGACCATGGAACCCACCCGCCAGGCTCTCTCCGACGCCGGCCTGAAACCGGCGGATATTGACGAGATTATCCTCGTGGGCGGCTCCACGCGCGTCCCCGCCGTCCAGGAGGCCATCCGCCGATTCATGGGCAAGGAGCCGCGCAAGGGGGTCAACCCCGACGAGGTGGTAGCCCTGGGCGCGGCCTACCAGGCGGCGGTGCTTGCCGGTGAGGCCAAGGATATTCTCCTGCTCGACGTGACCCCGCTTTCTCTCGGCATCGAGACGCTGGGCAACGTCTTTACCAAGATTATCGAGCGCAATACCACCATCCCCACGAGCAAGAAGCAGATCTTCTCCACCGCCGCCGACAACCAGACCAGCGTGGAGATCCACGTGCTGCAGGGCGAGCGGCCGCGGGCCTCGGACAACAAGACGCTGGGCCGCTTCATCCTGGACGGGATCCCGCCGGCGCCGCGCGGCGTGCCGCAGATCGAGGTTACCTTTGACATAGACGTCAACGGCATTGTCAATGTTTCGGCCAAAGACCTTGCCACCGGCAAGGAGCAGCATATCACCATTACCTCCTCCAGCGGCCTGAGCAAGGAGGAGATCGATAGGATGGTCCGCGAGGCCGAGAAGTACGCCGAGGAGGACCGCAAGTGGAGGGATCTGGCCGAGGCGCGGAACAAGGCCGACTCCCTGGCCTACCAGGCGGAGAAGGCGCTGAAAGACCTTGGCGACAAGGTCGAGCCGTCCAAGGCCGAGGAGGTGCGCAAGGCGGCAGCGGAACTGCGCGAGGCGGCGAAGGGCGACGACATGGATAAGATCAACCGCGCCTCCGAGAAATTGACGGGGTATCTCCACGAGCTTTCGGCGAAGCTCTACGAGCAGGCCCGGGCGCAGCAGGCCGGGGGCGGCGCTGCCGGCGGTTCTGCGGGCGCGGCAGGCGGCGGCTCCGCGGGCCAGGATGAAAACGTGGTCGACGCTGACTACAACGTCAAGGACGACCAGTAGACATAATGGTAGTGCTGGCCTCGCTTTGCAATGACGTGGGTTATAATGGGAAAACCATTAAAGAGCCACATACAAAGGAGGCCAGTACAATGGATTATACCACGTTTGTAGGGATGGATGTG
>JAAZIN010000050.1 GCA_012800855.1 Bacillota bacterium | reverse complement strand
CGTCCTGAGCCAGGATCAAACTCTCCAGTTTACACCTTAAAACCTGGGCTCTCCTCGCAAGGCCCTTACCCTTAAACGATAAGGAACCCGCTGAACCATCCTGCCCTATTTAACTATCAAAGAACAGCACCTGCTCCCATCATGGGAGCGGTATTTATCATACCACGGCAAGAATGCTTTGTCAAACAGATTCTTACCGCTTTACGCTTCTTCCTACCTTTATCGCCGCCACTGGCCGCGATAAAGTGAAAAATTGCGTAGAAAAGGGCGGTGCAATTTTCAACCGCCGAGGACATTATAAAACAAATTTCAGCACTTGACAAGGGGCCGACGAAAATTTTTTAAATCCGCTTGAAGCGCCCGGTGAAAAAGCGCAGCACCGGCGGTTCGTAAACCCACTGCAAGCCCCGGATCTCGCTGCGCCGCTCGTAGAGTTCGGCAATGGAGGTGGCGGCATACTCCAGGTGAGCCATGGTATAAACCCGCCGCGGGACCGCCAGCCGGACCAGTTCCAGCTGGGGACGGTAATCCCGGCCTTCCCTGTCCCTGCCGGCTGAAACGATACCCCGCTCCATGCTGCGCACGCCCGAATGTTCGTAAATGGCCGCCGCCAGCGCCTGCGCGGGCAGCTGATCCTGGGTAAGGTGCGGCAGGAAGGCCTTTGCGTCGATGAAGACGGCATGGCCGCCCACCGGCTTGACAATGGGCACGCCCAGCTCATCCAGCCGTGCTCCGAAGGCGGCCACCTGCTCCACCCGGTGGCGGATATAGGCATAGTCCATGGACTCGCGCAGCCCCCGGGCAAAAGCCTCCATGTCGCGCCCGGTCATGCCGCCGTAGCTGGGCATCCCTTCAAAGAGAACCACCAGCGCCGAAGCCTGGCGGTAAAGCTCCTCGTCATTGACAGCAAGGAAGCCGCCCATGTTGACGATGCCGTCCTTCTTGCCGCTCATGGTGCAGCCGTCGGCGTAGCTGAACATCTCCTTGACAATTTCGGCGATGCTCTTGTCGCCGTAGCCGGCTTCGCGCTTCTTGATAAAGTAGGCATTTTCCACGCAGCGGGTGGCGTCGAAGATGACCTTGATGCCGTGCTTCTCCGAGAGGCGCTTGACCTCGCGCAGGTTCTGCATGCTCACCGGCTGCCCGCCGGCCATGTTCACGGTGACCGCCACCGAGATGTAGGGGATCTTCGACGGGCCGACGCGATCGATGAGCGCCGCGTACTTTTTCAGGTCCACGTTGCCCTTGAAAGGAACGTCTTCCCGCCGGGGATCGTGGGCCTCGTCGATGATGACGTCGACAAAGGTGCCCCCGTTCAGCTCCTGGTGAGCCCGGGTGGTGGTGAAGTACATGTTGCCCGGGATGTACATGCCCGGCTTGATCAGTATCCTGGAGATGAGGTCTCGGCCCCGCGCCCCTGGTGGGTGGGGACGACATATCTAAAGCCGAAGAGTTCCTTCACCGTCGCTTCGAGGTGATGCCAGTTTTTGCTCCCGGCATAAGCTTCATCCCCAAGCATCAGCCCGGCCCACTGGTTGTCGCTCATGGCATTGGTGCCGCTGTCGGTAAGGAGGTCTATGTAGACATGGCGCGAATTCAAGAGGAAGGTATTGTAGCCGGCCTCCTCGATGCGCCGGGCCCGCTCTTCGGGCGGCAGCAGGGTGATGGGCTCAACCATCTTGATCTTGTAGGGTTCGGGCAGTATGGGCTTCACGCCGATGGCGCCTCCTTTTAAAGGTTTTAACCATCTTGTGTCACTCTTTTAGCATTATACGCCCCGAAAAACAGAAATGGGCGGCCTGGGAGTATGTGTCCATGCCGCCCCATCGCCGGCAAGCCTTAGCGCGGCTTCAGGGTGGGGAAAAGAATGACATCGCGAATGGAAGGGTTGTCGGTAAGGATCATAACAATGCGGTCGATGCCGATGCCCAGGCCCCCTGCCGGCGGCATGCCGTATTCGAGGGCGGTAACAAAATCCTCGTCCATGGCGTGGGCCTCTTCATCGCCCGCTTCGCGGCGGGCCAGCTGGCGCTCAAACCTCTCCCGCTGATCGATGGGATCGTTCAACTCGGTAAAGGCGTTGGCCACCTCTTTGCCGGCAATAAAAGCTTCAAAGCGGTAGGTCAGCCGCGGATTCGACTCGATTTTCTTCGCCAGCGGGGAGATGTCAATGGGGTAGTCCAGGATAAAGATGGGCTGGCGCAGCTGTTCTTCGCAGTACGTTTCAAAGAAAAGGTTGAGAATTTCACCCCAGGTGGATTCCCTCTCCAGCTCCAGTCCGGCCTCGCGGGCCGCCGCCACGGCGCCAGCATCGTCATCGATTTTCGAAAAATCCACGCCGGCATACTTGCGCACCACCTCGATCATCGTCGAGCGGGGCCATGGCGGGGTGAGGTCAAAGGTCTCTCCCTGGAAGGTAACTTCGCTTTTTCCCAGCACCCGCACGGCGCACTGGTAAATGAGGTTCTCGGTAATATGCATCATATCCTCGTAGTCGGCGTAGCTCTGGTAGATCTCCACGGAGGTAAACTCGGGATTGTGAAAAGGCGAAATCCCCTCATTGCGGAAAATGCGCCCGATCTCGTAGACCTTGTCCAAACCTCCCACAAGAAGGCGCTTTAGGTGAAGTTCAGTGGCAATGCGCAGGTAGAGGTTAATGCCGAGAGCGTTGTGGTATGTAATGAAAGGCCGGGCCAGGGCGCCCCCGGCGATGGGCTGCATGATGGGCGTCTCCATTTCCAGGAAGCCCCACTCGTTGAGCACGTCGCGCATGGTCTGAATAATTTTGCTGCGGTAAATAAAGGTTTGCCTGGTCTTTTCGTTAACGATGAGATCGACGTAGCGCTGGCGATAGCGCAGCTCGATATCCTTGAGTCCATGCCATTTTTCAGGAAGCGGCCGCAGCGACTTGGTTAGGAAGCGGTAGTCGTGGACTGCCACCGTGATTTCGCCCTTCTTCGTTCTAAATACCGGACCTTCCACGCCAATAAAGTCGCCAATATCAAAAAGCTCGATGAGGCTGTATTTCTCTTCGCCCAACTGGTCCAGGCGGAAGTAGAGCTGTATTCTTCCCTTGTAGTCCTGCAGGTCGGCAAAGGTGGCCTTGCCGTGCCGGCGTATGCTCATCAGCCTTCCGGCAAGGGAAACCCCCTTGTTTTCCAGTTCATCAAAGTGGGCGATAATATCCGCCGAGTAGTGGCTGGCGACATACTTCTTGCCAAAGGGATCGATGCCTTTTTCTTTCAGTTGATGCAGCTTCTGCCGCCGGGCCTTCATCAACTCGTTTAGCTGTTCCTGTTCCATTAAAATACCTCCAAGAACTTAGCTTATTTCGAGGATCTTGTATCTAATCGATCCGGCCGGGACTTGCACCTCGACTTCATCGCCGGTTTTCAATCCCAGTATGGCTCTGCCCACAGGGGATTCGTTGGAGATCTTGTTTTCCACGGGATCGGCCTCGGCCGTGCTCACAATGGTGTAGGTATATTCCCGATCCGTGTCCAGGTCTTTCAGCTTCACCGTTGAACCGACGGTAACGTAATTGTTGTTCTCGTCTTTTTCAAGTATGCGGGCCCGACGCAGTATCTTTTCCAGGGTGATAATTCTTCCCTCCACAAAGGCCTGCTCGTTCTTGGCATCCTCATACTCGGAGTTGTCAGTGATGTCCCCGAAGGTAATCGCTTGCTTGATCCGGGCGGCAATCTCTTTGCGCTTCACCGATTTAAGAAAAAAAAGCTCTTTCTCCAGCTTTTCCAGTCCGCCCCTGGTCAAAAGAACTTCCTCATCGGCCATGGAATCGATTCTCCCCTTCAGAGAAATTTAAGCTGAAAGAACATTACCATACTATGACTATTTACGAAGGCATATGCGTTTAGGCGTCAAAATAAAAAACGGAACTGACTCTCCATGGAGTGTCAATGCTCCTTAACACTGAGCGCACAGCCCAAAACTGTTCCGTACAGCTTTATCATGAATTGTAAGGGTATTATAAATGGGCCTCCCGCGATTGTCAAGGTGTGATGGGCCCGTGTGTGATGGGCCCGTGATATTTCTTCACCGCGGCTAAATCCAGGTAACGGTCTGCGACCCGGAATCCTACAAGCGTGAAGCCATGCTTGGCGGCAAGCCGCCCCATTTCGGCCACTTTCGCCACGCGGAGTTCCCACCCAAGAAAGTAGCGGTCGCATCTTCCTTCCAGAGCCCATAAAACGGCCTCCGCCATCCAGGCGCTGACGCAGCCTTCAGGCAGGCCCAGGTCATAGCCCACCGTCACCGCGCCCGGCAGCCGGACGACAACTTCATCGAAAACCATCACATCAGGGCGCTGCCGCATTAGGGCCAGGGAAAGTTCATCCGCCCCGCCCAGGTTGCAGAGGATCGCACCTGCCTTCAAATCCTGGGGCGACAGGGCCGCACCGCCCGGCCTGTCCGCGGCAATGACCAGGTCCGAGCGCGCCGCCGCCCGGCGCAGCTGCAAACTCACCCTGCAGGCCACCCCGCACTCGTAGAGCAGCCGGCGCGACAGCAGTTCCAGGCGGGGGCTGTCCTCATCGACAAGAGTTATGTAGTTGGCCCCGTCGCGGGCCAAAATTTCCGTGCACACGGCTCCCACCGGTCCAGCCGCTCCCACGACGAGCACGGCCGCCTCCTCCAGCTGCAGCCCCCTCAAGGCAGCCGCCCTTTGCAGGCCTTCCATGGCCGCGGCGGCGGTGTAGCTCATTCCTCCGGTCAAAGTCAGGCCCAGCTTGCGGGCCATGGGCGCCGCCACATCGCCCAGCGCCGCTGCCAGGGAGGGGCTGAAGCCTATAATGCGAGCCCCCATCCGGGCCGCTTTTTTAGCCGCCCGGAAAACGGCCCTTGCCAGGTGGGGCTTCTCCAGCCACACCAGCCGCCCGGCATCGCCTCTAAAAAAAAGAAAGCGGCCCCGAACCTGCCCGAAGGAAGAGCTGATGCCGGACAGGGGGGCTGTTTTTAGGGGAGCGATGCAGCTCCAGAGAAAATCAGGCAGGGCCGGCCGCCTAGACTTGCGGCCCGACCGTGAAGGATGTACCAGTAAGGCAAAACGCTCACCCATGGACCGGTCAACCGCTTTCAGCCGGGTGCTTCATTGCTGCAGTTCCTCGATGCGGGGCCTGATCTGCAGCTGATCCAGCAACCGGCCATATTCTTCTGCCGAGAGCTCCCTGCCGCTGCCGGCCAGGGCAATGAGCAGAGCTTCCAGGATGTTGGTGCCAAAGGAACGGCCCTCCATCTCGGGGGTAGTGGTGACGAGGGTTTCCACTCCCCGCTCCTTGAGGTACTGCACGTCATCCCTTGTCACGGTGTTGGTAATGATAATCTTACCGGGGAGCTCCGGCGGCATGTAACGGTAGATAAAATGAAAGTCTCCCGCAATTATTTCATTCTCCAGGAAGAAGCGGGTATGGCGCGGTTTGTTCTCGCCCTGCCTCTCCCCGGTGGGGTAGAGCATGGAAAAAGGCAGCTGCACGGCGATGGGCGCAAGAATCCGAGCAAAGCGGGCCAGCGCTTTTAACGATTTCAGCGGTATGGGCAAGTTGAGAATATAGGGAAAATCACCCAGGGTTACATCGCAGCCGGCTTCAAACAGCGCCTGGGCCATTCCCAGCCGGTCCATGGCGCAGGTTAGCAGCACCTTCCGCCGCTCCTTAAATATATCGGTGTTGGCCACAAGATACTCGATTACCCGCCGCTCGAGAATATGCTTCAGACCGGACCCGTCTACAATGGGTGTCTGCTGCGCAGCACGAATGAGTTTTTTGGCGTCGCGCAGGACATAGCGCCGGTCAATGGCGAAGATGTAGAGGTCGATTCCGCCCAGCCCGATGGCGTCTGCCTTTCCATCATATGCTCTGATCAGCTCGATCATTCTCTGCATATCCCCGTCGGTTCCAATTCGCTCGACCCGGCACTCTTCACCCATGAGCTTTACGGTAACGGAGTGGTCTCGCCGGGACGAACCCAGGCTAATGCCAACAACATGCTTCATCTCATTCCTTCCCCTTTCTGCCGCTGTCCTTAAGCAGCTGCTCCAGCAGCCGGCGAAATTGCTCCGGGTCAACCCGCTTGTCTTCGCTGACCGGGGTCGGACCCAGGTCTATAGATAGAATCTGGCAATCAAGGAGGGCTTCGGCCAGGCGATACCACCTTTCCGACGTGGCCAGGACCAGGATTTCATATTCCCGCAAGCGGGTGAAAAGTTCCAGTACCTGGTTGAAAAAGTCCAGCGCCTGCCTTCCCTCCACCAGCTCCCAGCGCTCCCGGTTGGTCATGAACCAGCAGAAATCCAGTCCCAGTTCGCGGCAGATGCCGTCCAGCTCCTCCTTGTTAGCCACGGGAAAGCCGATTACAGCCACCCGCTTCCCCTTGCGCACCTCGCCAATGGCCTCAAGGCGGGAGATGAAGCTGCGGTCAAGGGATAGCCGCCGCGCCACCTCCTGCTGGGAGAGGCCCTGGGCGCGCAGGTTCAGCACCCGCTCCAGCAGGCGCCTGGCCCGGTCCACGCTCACCAGCTTCTCACCTATGCGGACGATGTTCTCAAAGGTCACGCTTAGCCCACCTTGTGCACAATTCTGTTCACAACAGCATTTTACCATCAGGCCCCTGGAAAAGCAAGAAAATTTTTTTCTCAATTTCCCGGCCGCCGGCGGCACTCTTCTCTCCAATGTCTCCAAAATAAAAGAGCCGCCACCTCAGCAGCTCTTTTTTTATGGAACCGACCTGGAAGCGCCGGCTCTTTATTCTTCCAGCAAAATACGATGGTCCATTAATTGCAGCTCTTTAATCCTGGCCTTGATCTGCTTCTTTTCGCCCAGCATGCCCACCAGCAGGAGCTCATCCCCCTGGGGCTTGATCACGCTCACGTCCTCCATCACCAGCTCCTCCCGGCCATCTTTAACCAGGTAAACGCTCGACTGGCACACCCTGAGCACCTCCCGCTTTAATCTTTCGCCTCCATCATATACTTTTGCAGCACCCGGCGCAACTCTTCCGCCGTGGCCGCCCCGGCGATGCTGCGCCGCACCTGCGCCGCCCCGGGGAAACCCTTGAGATACCAGCCGGCCTGGCGACGCATCTCCGGCAGTGCCGCCTCTTCTCCCTTGAAGCGGCAGAGGAGATGGAAGTGATACAGCGCCATTTTGATGCGCTCAGGCAGCGCCGGGGGGGCCGGCACCGGCCTTCCCTCCAGCCGGGCTCTCACCTGCTCAAAGATCCAGGGATTGCCAAGGGCGGCCCGGCCGATCATCACCCCGTCGCAACGGCATTGCTCAAGCATGGCCGCCGCATCATCCGCCGAGGCCACATCCCCGTTGCCGAATACGGGAATGCTAACGGCCTCCTTGACCGCCGCGATAATCTCCCAGTCGGCCTTCCCGCCGTAGCCTTGGGCCACGGTGCGGCCGTGCACGGTTACGGCCGCCAGGCCAGCCTCCTCGGCCCGCCTGGCGATTTCCACGACATTGACCGACTGGTTGTCCCAGCCCTTGCGCATCTTTACCGTTACCGGGCAGCTCACCGCTTCGGCAACGGCCTTGAAGATGTCGCTGCACAGTTGCGGCCTGCGCATGAGGGCGCCGCCTTCACCGTTGCGCACGATGCGGGAAGAGGGGCAGCCCAGGTTCAAGTCGATCAAATCCGCTCCCAAGGCTTCGGCTTGCCGGGCCGCCGCGGCAAGCAGCTCCGGGTCGGAACCTACCAGTTGAAACCCTATGGGCCGCTCCGCCTCTTCAAAAAAGGTCAGCTGGCGGCTGTAGCTGCCGCCATGCAGCAGCGCCCGGGCATGAATCATTTCTGAAAAGACCAGCCCGCATCCGTGCCTTCTGGCCAGGAGCCGGAAGGGGTGGCTGGTGATGCCGGCCATGGGAGCAAGGGCCAGGGGGGGGTGAATGTGGAGCGGGCCGATTCTAACGGCCGGCGGCTCGACCGGATAATCCCGCCATTTCCGGGGCATCACTGCTCTCCTTGATTATGAAAAGCTCTTCCCGGGATACATCCAACTGCCGGGCAATCTTCTCCAGCAGCTCCGGCGAAGGAAGCTTCCGCCCCCTCTCAATATGGCTCAGCGAGGTGACGGAGATCTCGAGCATTTGGGCCAGCTCCTGCTGGGTCACTCTCTTCAGGCGACGCAGCGCCTTGATTCTAAGCCCAAGCCTTTGGGACATGGCGACCGCCTCCTTTGTGAAGCACCATTTCGACAAATTTTGCTCATATCCTGCAAAATCTGGCAGGAAGCGGTCTTGATTATGCTTTTATCTTGCCCTTCTTAAATATTTTTCGCCATAGACGGCGCCGCGGACCAGTTTGACCCCCTCTTCATCCAGCGAATTGGTTGGTTCATCAAGAAACAGCAGTTCGGGCTGCTCCATGATCGCCTGCGCGATGCCCAGCCTCTGCCTCATTCCCATGGAGCATTTCTCAACCTACGATATTGATCAAAATTAAAGCTCCTGTCCTAAACGAGAAAGCTTTTTAAGGCCTGGATGGTTTGGGAATCCATGTTTTCGCGCAGCAGTTCAATGAACTGGTTTGCCTTGGCGAAGCAGTGCCCGATAACTCGAGAAGTGTAAGAGCAGGGATCGAGCCGGTTGACTTCTTCCAGAAACAATTCCAGCTCATCGCCAGACAATGTTTTATTCAGCAATGACCGAAGCCTGTCGCGCAGGGGGCTTTTCCTGAGGATATAAAGAAGAGGCAGCCCGGCCGCGGGAGCCAGCTTCTTATTGCCGAGGCTGAGCCGGAATATCTCCACTTCCCGCTTAAGCTGCAGGCCAATCCCAAGGTAGAGGCCGTAATAGGTTAAGGCCTCGCTCTGCCACAGTGGATATCCGCCGTGCGCGGCGCCAAGGGCGCAGGAAAGGGCGAAAATGGAAGCGCGGCCATTGCAGAGCTCCTGCAGGTAGCCGTCAAGATCCTGCGCTTCCGACGGCCGATCGGGCGCGTTGATCCTGGCAGCGGCAAAACGGGTGATCACCTCGGACATGCCCTGGATGAAGAGAGGATGGCCTCCCGCCAGGGTCAGGGCCAGGCCGAAGTAGAAATCGCCGCAGAGGATGGCCTCTTTCGGAGGCAGCAAGCCGGGAGCGGCTATGTCGCGATGTGTTTCCAGGGCCAGGTGCAGGGCCTCCAGGGAGGCGGCAAGGCGAGTGGCTTGCCCTGCTTCTCCCCTGCCGGAAGAAGCAATCAGCAGGTAAAGAAGCGGGCAAATGTGCTCCCCCTTGTCAGCTATGGCCAGGAGCTGCCGGCGCAGCGCCGCCGGAGCGCGAGCGGCGGCTGTCCAGATAAGCCGCTTCACCTCCTGCAGCGGCAGCTCAAGAAGCCCTGACGCTTTCTCTGCAGCATTGCCATTTTCTCGCCGCCCTGCTCCCTCCCGCAGCTTCAGCTGGATGATCTTGCCCTTCACCCTATCGCTCCCTCGGTGTTGCTCCAGACTTATTATGCATTGGCAGGAACCTTTTGATACTTTTTGGGCAAAACCCGTCGCCCGCCGCGCCCAAAGGCCAAATAAAAAAAGCGGCCCGCGGAGCCTTTTGGGCCCGCAGGCCGCCGAGGTCAAAATGATCAGGATTAAGCCGGCAGCGTTAGCAAGATTGCTTCCGCCGCAGCCTTAGCAGGGCGGTGCCGCCGGAAATCAGGCCCAGGGACAGCAGCCCCGCCAGGGGCGGCGTTCCCCCGGTCTGGGGCAGATCCTCTTCAGGTTCCTGGGGCTCAACCGGCTCGGAGGGCTCTTCCGGCTCAACGCCCGTGGCCGTGATGCTGATGTCATCCACGTAAAAATCTATGGAGAAGAATTCTATGCCCTCGGGGTGCTCAAATTTTTCGCGATCCAGGACCGTTCTCACGGTCAGGGTGAAGGTCTCTCCGATGTAGTCGGAGAGG
>JAAZIN010000049.1 GCA_012800855.1 Bacillota bacterium | reverse complement strand
TTCTCGCGGCGGTGGTGGCGGCAGTGTTCGGCTTTATCCCCGCCGGGTTTGGAATTCCCGTCTGGATTACAATTCCCGTGGGCCTGGTGGTGCTGATTCTCTTTGTCCGCTTTGTGGGCAAGAGCACCGCTGGAGATATAACCGTTATCGAGGCGGATAAAGCCAAGGTTGAGGCCTAACTCAGGTTAAGCTGGAAGGAGCGCCGGCTGCCCAGCCGGCGCTTTTTTTTCCGGCGGCATTCACTCTCTGCTGCCGAAAAATCAGCGATTTCCGGAAGCTCAAAAAGGGAAAAATCGTTAAATGTCGAATAAAGTAGAAGCTTCTAAATAAATAAGCTGGGACGAGGGTAGCTGCCAGATGGACCTTGAGGAGATCGCCAGGGAAAACGCCATTCTGAAAACAGTGCTGAACCATACCGATGAAGCTGTTCATATCATTGACTGTGACGGCATTACCAGGTTTTACAACAAGGTGGCCTCCGAAATGGAGGGGATGGATCCGGAAGAAGTCCTGGGCAGGCATATACTCGAGGTGTATCCTTCGCTCACCCTGGAAACAAGCTCCCTGCTGAAAGTGCTGCAAACGGGGAAGCCGGTGTTGAACCAGCAGCAGACGCTCATCAACCGCAAGGGCCGTGCGGTAACCATGACCTATTCCACCTATCCCATTTTCTACCGGGGGCAGATTGTCGGCGCCTGCGACATCTCCCGCGACATAACCAGGATCAAGGAGCTTTCCGAGAGGCTGCTGGATCTGCAGGCCAGCCTGCTGGGCAGAAAAACAGTGGAGGTTAAAAAAGAAGCAGGTGTGCCGGCCAATCCGTACGGGGCCCGCTACACCTTCAACGATCTCCTCGGGCAGGATCCCCGCATAATCAAGCTCAAGGTGGCCGCGCAGCGGGTGGCGGCAAGCCGCTCGCCCATCCTTGTCTACGGGGAGACCGGCACCGGCAAGGAGCTTCTCATACAGGCCATTCACAACGCCGGGCCGAATCACAGCGGCCCCTTTATCGCCCAGAACTGCGCCGCGCTGCCGGCCACGCTCCTGGAGAGCATCTTTTTCGGGACGGTTAAGGGAAGCTTTACCGGGGCGGAAGATCGCCAGGGGCTTTTTGAGATGGCCGATGGGGGGACGCTTCTTTTTGACGAAATCAACTCCATGCCCGTGGAGCTCCAGGGCAAATTACTGCGGGTGCTGCAGGACGGCACCTTCAGGCGAATTGGCGACACCAGGCTGAGGAAAGTCAATGTCCGGATCGTGGCCTCCACGAACATGGATCCCCTGGAGGCGGTGCGGAAAAGGCACCTGCGCCTCGATCTCTACTACCGCCTTAACGTGGTCTCCCTGCGCATGCCCCCTTTGCGCGAGCGACCGGGCGATATCATGCTTTTGGCCGGAGCCTTTATCGAGGAATTTAATAAAATGTTTGGCCTGCAGGTCAAGGGAGTGACCCGCGAGGTAGAGGATATTTTTATGCAGTACAGCTGGCCCGGCAATGTACGCGAACTGCGCCATTGCATCGAGCATGCCATGAACATGGTTGAGGGGCCGCTTATTGAAAAAAGGCATCTTCCCTACCAGATCTGCCGGATGATACAGCCGGGATTGCTTCATGGAAAGGTGGATCTGAGGGGAGGACTGCAAGAAGCGGTCAGGTCGCTGGAAAAGGAGCTTATTGTTTCAACCCTACGGCAGTGTGCCGGCAACGTCTCCAGGGCGGCGCGGCGCCTGCGATTGCCGCGGCAAACCCTTCAGTACAAATTAAAGAACCTCGGTATAAAGCAAGAAAGATTATAGCTGCCGGTTGCCCGGCGTTTGTGCCGGGAAATCGGCAATCAAATT
>JAAZIN010000004.1 GCA_012800855.1 Bacillota bacterium | reverse complement strand
TTTGGCAAATTGATTTATTCTTGTCCGTCTGTATATCCGGAGGTATAATTGTACTTGCATAACCTTCTGGAAGGCTGTTCGATTCTTTTTTCTGTAGAATTTTCTGAACAGAGCTATACGGGTAATTAAAATATTTTATTTGGGAGGTCTTTATGAAAGATAAAGAAAAAAGAGAAATTCTGGAAAAGGTGGAGAAGAACGCCGTAGAGGCGCAGCTGCGCGATGATACCTGCGCCCGGAGCACGCTGCATGGCCTCCAGACCTGCTTCCCCTTTATTCCCGCGGAAATGGTCGCCGCCTCGTGGTGCTTCTCCGGCGGCGTCGCTTCAAGCAGCGGTTCCTGCGGCGCTCTATGCAGCGGCCTTCTGGCCATAGGCGCAAAGTACCTCCCCACGATGGACGAGGTGGCCAGCGGTTCGGAAGAAGCCCGGCGCAAATTTGAAAAGGGCAAGGAGAAAATATTTGCCTTTCGCGAAGCTTTTATGAAAGAGTTCGGGACCACGCTCTGCCCGGAGGTGCAGCGGAAGATATTCGGGCGCAGCTACAACCTGCTGGACGATAAAGAAAGGGAGGAATTCCTATCCCTGCCCGGCCACAAGGAGAAATGCGCCGCCGTAGTCGCCAAAGCCGCCCGCATGGCGGCCGAGATCATCCTTGATGATGCGGAGAGCTAAACGAAATTATCCCCTGCCATGTTAAGATTCCTGGAGCCGGAAGGCTCCAGGTTTTTTCCATAAGAATAAGCGCAGGGGCGCAAAATAATTAAAAAGGAGGCCTGCCCCATGTCTCGCAAAGTCATCATTATCGGGGGAGTTGCCGGTGGGGCCAGTACCGCAACACGGCTGCGCCGGCTGAACGAGGATATGGAGATCGTGCTCCTGGAAAGGGGAGAGTATATTTCCTTTGCCAATTGCGGCCTCCCTTACTATATCGGGGAGGTGATCAAGCCGCGGGAGAAGATCTTTCTCATGACCCCTCAAAGATTCCGGGAATGGTACAACATTGACGTGCGGATCAACTCCGAGGCCATTTCCATAGACCCCATAGGGCAGTCCGTAGAGGTCCTCGACCACCAGAGCGGCAAAAGCTACCGCGAAAACTACGACTACCTTGTTCTCTCGCCCGGCGCAGAGCCCATCCGTCCTCCCCTGCCAGGGATTGATCACCCTGCTGTCTTTACCCTGCGCACTGTTGCCGACATGGACCGGATTTACAGCTTCATTCAAAATCACAATCCCGCTTCGGCCGTGGTCGTGGGGGCCGGCTCCATCGGGCTGGAAATGGCCGAGAACCTCCAGGCTCGCGGCATGGCCATAGCCCTGGTTGAGCTCTCCTCCCAGGTGCTGCCCTTCCTGGATCCGGAGATGGCGGCCCTCGTCCAGCAGCACCTGCGCGAGAAAGGGATCGCGCTTTATCTCAATGACGGGGCGGCAAGCTTTGAAGAGACGGAGGGGCCCGGAGTGGCCGTTACCCTGCGCAGCGGCAAAAAGCTGGGCCCGGCCCTGGCCATCCTTGCCGTGGGCGTAAAACCTGAACTCAAGCTGGCCCGCGAAGCCGGGCTGGAGGTGGGGATGGGCATCAAGGTAAACCGCTACCTGCAGACTTCGCAGCCCAACATATACGCTCTCGGCGACGCCATCGAGGTAACCGACTTTGTTACCGGCGCCCCGGCTCTAATCCCCCTGGCCGGACCGGCAAACAAGCAGGCCCGCATCGTGGCCAACAATATTTCCGGCAGGCGGGAAGAGTACCGCGGAACCCAGGGAACCGCCATATTGAAGGTCTTTGATCTCACCGTGGCGGCAACGGGAGCCAATGAGCGCACGCTGCAGCAGGCCGGCTTGCCGTACAAGTATTGCCTCATTCACCCCGGTTCCTACGCCGGCTATTATCCCGGCAGCAGTCCCATGGCGTTAAAGCTGATTTTCAGCCCGGAGGGCAAAATCTACGGCGCACAGGCCGTTGGCCGCACGGGGGTGGACAAACGCATTGACGTAATCGCCACCGCCCTGCGCTTCCAAAAGTCGGTTTACGACCTGCAGGAGCTGGAGCTCTCCTACGCGCCACCCTACTCCATGGCCAAGGACCCTGTCAACCTGGCCGGCTATGTGGCCGGGAATATCCTGCAGGGGGACCTGCCCGTGATCACCCCGGCGGAGCTGCTGGCCGCAAAGCAGGCCAACGGCAGCCTGCAGCTTGTCGACGTCCGCGAACCCCGCGAACTGGAGAAAGATGGCTTTATTGACAGAGCAGTCAACATACCCCTGGGCCAGCTGCGCAGCAGAATAGACGAACTTCCCCGGGACAGGGATCTTGTCCTTTACTGCGCCGTGGGAATGCGCTCCTACATTGCCGTGAGAATCCTGCTGCAGCGCGGCTTCACCAGGGTGCACAGCCTCCTGGGAGGATATCGCACCTACCGCGCCCTGGAGAAAGAGATGGCCGAAAACACGGCGGGTCTTTCCCAAGCACAGGCCAGAAAGAAGGGAGAGGCATGATCAAGGTTAAGGTAAGAGGTGTTGCCGGTGTGGCCAAATCCATGGGCGGTACGGACGGCTACCAGGAAGTTGCCGTCCCGCCGGCCTCGACATTGCGGGATTTGCTGGACATACTGGTAGAGAGGTTCGGCCCTGATTTCAGCAGGCTCATCTTCCGGGAAAATAGCAAGGAGCTGCGCAGCGGCATGCGCATCCTCATGAACGGCAGGGATTTCGGCGCCGTGGGAGGCCTGGAGGCCAGCCTGGAAGAAGGCGATCGCATCTCCTTCCTCCCTCCACTTTCCGGCGGCTAGAAGAAAAGATGAGAAGTTAGAGGTTAGAAGTGATAAGTAAGAGGAGAAAGCCTCTAAAGCAGTGGGAAGCGGAGGGCTGCCCGTCGAGGCAGCCCTCCGCTCCGGAGCGGTTTCGAGCCGGCTGGCGCCAGCCGGCAAAAGCTTAATACGCTAGCTGTACCGCCCGTACTTGAGGCCCGCTTCGATCATGGCCTGCAAGTTCTCCGGGCGGACATCGTCAAGCACTGCGCCGGTGGCTAAAATAAAGCCGCCGTCCTTGCCAGCCGTTTCAATGAGATCGCGCACGTACTGCTCCATCTGGAGGGGGGTTCCCGCCAGGAACATGGAAGCGGGGACGTTGCCGGCAATGCAGGCCCTGCCGGCCAGCTTCTCCTTGGCCGCCCGCATGTCGGTTTTGTCGAAAATCCAGATGATCCTTCCTTCAGGCAGCTCGGGATCGGCCAGGAAATCGAGGCGCTGGTTGTACGATCCCTCCACAAAAACGCAGGGAACGATTCCTTCTTCGATTAGGCCCAGCAGCACTTTCTTTAACGTGGGCCAGTAGAACCTGGCGAAATCCCGGGGAGACATGAAGCTGTCATCTCCTTTGTGCAGGGGGATGAAGATCATGGGGTTGTTGTTCGCCTCCGAACTGCGCACGGCCATGTCAATATTGATGGGCACCAATCTCTCCATTGCCTCCATGAGCTTTCCCGGCCTGCGGTAAAGGTCGAGCATGATATTTTGCGTGCCGCGCAGGGTATCGCCAAGGGTGTCAAAAGGAGCCTTGCAGAAGCCGCCAAACAAGGCCGGCAGGCCAATCTCGGCGGTGATCCTGCCGTCGGCCGCCTTTACGGCCTCGATCCACTCTATGGCCGCCTCGCCCGCCTCCATCAGTTTTTTCAGCGATTCCCGCACGGCGGGCAGGCCCATGGGGATCATGACCGCGCCGACGAAGGGCAGCTCCACCAGGTCGGTGAAAGGAGAGAGGGCCGTCCAGGATGCAAAGGCACCGAACACGCGGGGCAGGTAGCAGCGAATCCAGAAATTGGTGGGGTCGTTGATGAGCAAGTCGTACTCATCTTCCCGCATGTATTCACCTTCCTGGCATTGATAGGAGCTGGTCGGCGGGGTGCCGTGCCCCGCCCACTTGTAGAGGCGGTAATCAAGGATTTCCAGGATCTTCCCCGGCCCGGCCATGAAGGTGCTCGAAAGAGTGTCCACCTGGAAATCGCGATGAAATTTGTAATAGGCATCGCTCATTTTTTGGTAGTCATACATGGCTTCCTGGACGGTAATTCCCCCGTAAGCGGCGGGGAAGGTGCCCATGATGGGGCTGATGGGCACGCGCAGGGGCTTCTTTAATTCAATGGCCTCCTTGATGATCTGGGTGCGCTCCACATAGGCTTGACGCACCTCCGAACTTGCAAATTCCACGCCGGGAGGATTCATCCACCGCTTGAAGCGTTCCTCAAATCTTTCACAGGAAGTAAGCTCAGACCAGTTCTCGGTTAACATCTCAAGCAACTCCCATCCATTTCTTGGCAAGCGCCACCGCCGCTACGGCATCCTTTCCCCAGGCATCTGCCCGCGTATATTCCCGGACCTGTTCATTAATCGGGGCGCCTCCAATCATGATTTTAATATTCTCCCGCAATCCGGCTGTCTCCAGAGCCCGTACGGTCTCTTCCATGGATTCGCAGGCAAGAGTAAGCAGCCCGCTCATGCCCACAATGTGCGGTTGAAACGACATGGCCTCTTTAACAAAAACCTGGGGATCCACATCCACGCCCAGGTCGCGCACTTCAAAACCGTTGATGTCAAGCATGAAGGTGACGATATTTTTGCCGATGTCGTGGATGTCCCCCTTTACCGTGCCCATTAAAACCCGGCCTAGTTTCGGGCGCTGTCCGCCTTCTCCCTCTGTCGCCGCAGCTGACTCCTCCCTGGACCCCGATATTTCCTTCAGCATCTGCTCGGTGAGCATTAATCCGGCCCGGGCCCACGAGGAGTCGGCAAAGAGCGCTGAGATCTGGGTTAGCATCTGGCCGGCCAGCATCAATTCGGCCAGGTAATATCTGCCGCTTTGGTAGCGCTGGCCTACTTCCACCACCGCCTGGCGGCAGCAGTCCATTAACATGAGCGGCGAAATGCCAGATTTTAATGCTTCCTCGGCGAGTTGCAGCGCCTCCGGCTCACGCATTTCCACAATGGCGTGATAAAGCTTGTCCAGCATTTTTACCTCCCGCACTTTGCAAATATACTGTGAAAATTAGACCACCCCGAAACTGCCCATTTATTTTTTGAATTGTCTGTTTTGACCTTGATTTAATTATATCACATTCAGTCCACTAATTGCCAAAAAAATATCCCCTT
>JAAZIN010000048.1 GCA_012800855.1 Bacillota bacterium | reverse complement strand
TGCCTGTAATCCATGTAGCTGTACTGGAAAACGGCAACAGCCCAGTGGTCATAGCCCTGGAGGACGCTGCGCAGGTATTGATGATCGTCATGAAAAACAAAGCCCAGCTCTTTGATCCGGCCTTCCCGCATGGCTTGTTCGGCCCAGGCAATGGCGCCAAGCTCTTTCATCCTTGGCCAGGTGTCCCGGTTTAATCCCTCCAAAAGGCAGATATCAACCTGCTCGAGCCCGGCCTGCTGCATCTGCTCGCCCAGATGGCGGTCAAAATCGCGCGGCGAACGGATGAGCAGGGAAGGAAGGCGGAGAGCGACTTTAACCCTCTCCCGAAAGCCGCCGGCCAGGGCCAGGCGAACCTGCGCAAAAAAGTCCTGCGGCTTCTTCACATAATAGGGATAGCCGAGATCGAGCCAGTTGACGCCTCCATCAATGGCATAACGTATGATTTCGCTCAACGCATCAGTGTTTGAATCAGGCCAACTCCCTCCAATGGCCGAAAGAGGCATGGCCACCAGGCTCAGGGCGGATATCTTCCATTCCGTCTTGCCAAACTGGCGATATTTCATGGTGAGCACTCTCCTTTCTGCGGTGCCGGAAGCAGAAACATCCTTTTAACCCGTGCCACGGTTAATTGGCCTTCGTCGCGCTTGGGGCCACCGGCTTGACCTGGTGACAGGCTACAAAATGGCCTGGCGTTATCTCCAGGAGCGGCGGCACGCCGTGGGCGCACTCCTGGGAATAGTAGTTGCACCGCTTGGCAAAGCGGCAGACGGGCGGCGGGTCAATGGGCGAGGCCACCTCGCCTCTCAATTTGATCCTCTCGCGGTTGGCTCCCACCGCGGGTATTAAAATGGCCGACAGGAGCGCCTGGGTGTAGGGGTGCAGCGGGTTTTCGAAGAGCTCGTCGGCCGGCGCCTTCTCCACGATCTGCCCCAGGTACATGACGGCGATGTCGTCGGAAAAGTGATTGACCACGGACAAGTCGTGCGTGATGAAGACATAGGTCAGGCCCAAATCGCGCTGCAGTTCCTTAAGCAGGTTCAATATCTGCGCCTGTATGGAAACGTCCAGGGCGGAAACGGGCTCGTCGCAGACGATAAATTTAGGCTCCATGGCCAGCGCCCTGGCAATGCCGATGCGCTGCCGGCGCCCGCCGTCCAGCTCATGAGGATAGGTGTTGATAAGCCGTTCGGCAAGGCCCACCTTCTCCATCAGCTCCAGGACGCGCTTTTCAATGGCAAACTTGTCCCTGCTGCTAATGATTTTATTGTAGAGCAGGGGTTCGGCAATGATCTGCAGCAGCGTCTTCCTGGGGTTGAGGGAGGCATAGGGATCCTGGAAGATAATCTGCATCTCCTTGCGCAGATTCTTCATTTCAGAGCGCTTGAGCTTGCAGATGTCCTGGCCCCGGTAGATAATCTCCCCGGAAGTGGGCTCAATGAGGCGGATGAGGCACCTGCCGGTAGTGGATTTCCCGCATCCGGATTCGCCTACGATGCCAAGTGTTTTCCCCTCCTCGATGTCGAAGGAGATGTCGTCAACCGCATGCACGACACCCCTGGATGTTTTGAAGTATTTAACTAGATTGCGTACCCGCAAAAGCACTTCAGCCATTTCCGCCTCTCCCCCTCGCTCTTTCAATCTGGAAATTGGAGTCATCATAAGCGCTGCAGTAAATGACGTGCGTCTCGCTTACCTGGTGCTTGGTCGGCTGCGCTTCCCTGCAGGCATCGCTAACGTAGCGGCAGCGAGGAGCAAAAGAGCAGCCGCGTGGCAGGTTCGTCGGGTCAGGCATCAGGCCGGGAATGGGCTGCAGCTGGTTTTTCCTGTTCCTGATGTCGGGAAGGGAGTTGAACAGCCCCTCGGTGTACGGATGCAGTGTCCGGTCAAATACATCCTCCAGGGTGCCGTATTCGACGATGCGGCCCGCGTACATAACCGCCACCAGGTCGCAGATTTTGGCCACAACGCCAAGATCGTGCGTGATCATGACCAGGGCGGTGCCCAGTTCCCTTTTAAGCTCATCAATCATGTCCAGGACCTGCGCCTGTATGGTCACGTCCAGTGCCGTGGTCGGCTCGTCGGCCAGCAGGAGCTTGGGGTTGCAGGCCAGGGCAATGGCTATGCCTACGCGCTGCCTCATGCCGCCGGAAAACTGGTGGGGGTACTCCGTGGCCCTGGCGCCGGGTATGCCCACCATCTCCAGCATCTCCTTGGCGCGATTGAAGGCCTGGGAATACGTAAGCTTTTCGTGGAGCATGATGCTTTCGGCAATCTGGTCGCCCACGGTGATCACCGGGTTCAGCGAGGTCATGGGATCCTGAAAGATCATGGAAACTTCTTTGCCGCGGATTTTTTCGAGCTGCCTCGCTGAAAGCTCGAGCATGTTGTAGCCGCACACCTTGATTGTCCCGTCCTTGATCACGCCGGGGGGATCGGGCACGAGGTTCATGATCGCCAGGGCGGTGGTCGTTTTCCCGGCGCCGGTTTCCCCCACCAGCCCGATGGTCTTCCCCTTTTCCAGGGAGAAGCTGATCCCGTTTACCGCCTCTACCGTCTCCTCCTGGAGGACGTAGTGCACGACCAGGTTATTGACCTCGAGCACCAGTTCCTTGTTGTCCTTTGCCGCTTGGCCGTTGAGTTCACTGCCCATTGTGCCCACCTCCTATTTCTTCAGCTTGGGGTCGAGAGCATCGCGAAGGCCGTCGCCAAGAATGTTGAAAGCAAAGACCGTGACCATGATGAAGAGGCCCGGGAAGTAGGTGAGATGCGGCGCTATCCTAATGTAGTTCCGCCCTTCGGAAACAAGAAGGCCCCACTCGGGATGAGGCACCGGAATGCCAAAGCCGAGGAAGCTCAAGGAGGCGGCTTCAATAATGGCGGCGCCAATGCGCGAGGTCACGGTAACGATGATCGGGGAAAGGCCGTTGGGAACAACCTGGGTGAAAATAATGCCCAGGTGGGACATCCCGATGGCGGTGGCCGCCTCGACAAACTCCTGGTTCCGGACGACGAGAACGGATGACCTGGTGATCCTGATAAATTCAGGGATGGCGGTAACGCCAACGGCAAGGATGAGGTTGGGGAGGCTTTGCCCCAAAACGGTAACAATAACCATGCCCAGCAGAAGGGTGGGTATGGAAGCCAGAAAATCCGAAAAGCGCATGATCAGGTCATCTACAAGGCCGCCAAAATATCCCGCGATCGAGCCGAGGATCAACCCCACAATGAGGGAGATGGAAACTCCGCCCAGGCCGATGAGGAGGGAGTAGCGCGAGCCGTAGAGCGTTCTCTTGAAGAGGTCCCGCCCCATGTCATCGGTGCCGAAGGGGTGTTCCCAGCTGGGCGGCTGCAGGCGATTTTGCACGTTTATTGCCGTAACCTCTTCATAGCTGATGAAGAAGACGGAATAGAGAGTGATGGCGAGAATTATGCAAATAATGGTAAAACCGGCGATGGCGCCCTTGTTGGTCTTCAGCCTGTGCCAGACTTCAGCGGCATTGCTTCTTTTGGCGTATTTCTTGGAAACAAGGACATTCGTTGCTGTGGTCATGCCGTCACCTTCCTTCTCCGGCCGCCGGAGGCGTATTGGGCCTTGATGCGCGGATCGACAAAGGCATAGAGCAGGTCAACAATCAGCAGCACAATAACGTAGAGGATGCAGGTCAAGATCACGCAGCCGCAGGCGAGGGTCACGTCGCGCTGCGAAACCGCCTCCACGGTTAAGCGGCCGATGCCGGGCCAGGAGAAGACCGTTTCAATAACGGCCGAACCGGCCAGGAAGCGGCTCATGCCCATGCCGATGGTCGTGAGAATGGGAATCCAGGCGTTTTTCAAGGCGTGTCTCCGGATGACCAGCCTCTCGGGGACGCCCTTGGCGCGTGCCGTGCGCAGGTAATCCGCACGCAAAACTTCCAGCATGCTGGAACGCGTCTGCCGCGCTGTCAGCGCCGTCATCATCAGGGCGCTGGTGACCGCCGGCAGGACGTAACTTGAAGGACCTCGATAGCCGCCGGCCGGGAAAAGCTGGATTTTATAGGCAAAGGCAATCAGCAGCAGGAGCCCCAGCCAGAAGCTGGGCATGGACTGCCCAATCAGGGTAAAGCCCGTGGTCAGGTTGTCCCAGATTGTTCCCGCCCTTCGGGCGGCGAAGATGCCGATGGGTATGGCCAGCACGGTGCCGATGACAACGGAGACCAGGGAAAGCTTCAAGGTGGCGGGGAACCTGGTCATAAAGGATTCCCAAACGCTTATGCCGGTCACCTGGGATCTGCCCAGGTCCCCGTGCAGCAACCCCCACATGTATTTACCGTAGCGATAAATAACCGGCTTGTCCAGGTCATACTCCTGCCTTAGCTTCTCGATATCCTCGGGCGTCATCTGTTCCGTAATCAGCGAGTCAATAACGGTTCCAGGGGCCAGATCCATGAGGATGTAAATGGCCAGCGAAACTAATATTATGACGGGAATTAACCAGAGCAGGCGCCGGACAATATACCGCAGCATGAACTACACCTCCTTCTGAAAAGGTGGCGGCAGCAAGACCTTGCGGTGCCTCTGCCGCCACCATGGGCTCACTCCAACGGCTTCCTAAGGATCTGCTATTCGACCATGTACATGTAGGTCAGATCGTGGAAGGCGAGGTTCGACAGCTTCAACCCATCAACTCCCTTGGCGCAGCAAACAAGGAACACGGTATTGAGCAGGTTGATATAGGGCAGCTCTTCGGCAACTATCTCCTGGATGCGGTGATAGGTTGCTTCGCGCTCCTTCGGGTCGGGCTGGGTCACGGCGAGGTCAAAGAGCCTGGCGACCTCCTCGTTATTGTAGCTGGCGCGGTTGGAGGAGCCGTAGGGGTAGAGCAGGGCTTTCATTGATCCCCCGTTCAGCCCACAGGATGCCGTGTAGACGATCATCTGCGCCTTGTTGTCCGCATAGCTGGCATATGCCGACATTCCGGGAGGATCGGTTTCCTTGATGGTGGTCTTAATGCCGACTTCAGCAAGCTGAGCCTGGACAATCTGGGCCGTCTTGATCAGGTCGGGTATGGCCGAAACGATCTCAATGGTCTCGCCGTTGTACTTGGACTGGGCCAGGTATTCCTTGGCCTTATCCAGGTCTCTGGGGATGATGGGAATATCGGTGTTCTTGAACTCAGTCCTGTAGCCCCAGAAAGTGCCCAGCGTGTTGACCTCACCGTAGCCGTTGAAAGCAGAGGCGACCATCGCTTCGCGATCAATGGCATGAGCAACTGCCTTCCGGAAGTTGATGTCGCCGCAAATGGGGTCGTTCATGTTGAAGGCGATAAAGGAGTTGTTGTTGGTCGTGAAGGAATAGGTCACGAATTTATCGGGTTGGCTCTCCACGTAGCTGTAGTCATTGGCGTTAATGGAGAAGCAAACCTGCGCCTCCCCGTTTTCCAGCTGCATGAGCCTGGTGCTTTCTTCGGCCACGTACTTGAGGGTCATCTTCTTGGTCTTCGGCTTCTCGCCCCAGTAGTTCTCGTTGGCTTCGAGGACTACATACTCGTTGGAGGCAAATTCGGAAACGGTCCACGCGCCGGTCCCGATCCAGGTTCCCTTATCGGGGTCGGCTTCAACGGCCTCCCGGTTAAGGATGCTGGCGCGCGGATCGGAGAGGTACCAAAGGAATTCCACGTTGACAGACTCCAGGACCAGCTCAACGGTGTGCTCGTCAATGGCCCGTGCACTCTCCACGATGGCGAGCTTGTCGTAGCCGGCTGAACCGGGGTTCTCCTTCGCCCTTTCCACCGTAAAGACGACGTCATCGGCGGTCAGCTTTTCACCGTTGTGGAAGTAGACATCGTCACGCAACTGGAAGGTAAAATGCTTCCAGTCGTCAGTATTCCAGCTCGTAGCCAGATCGGGATAAAACTGGCCGTCCTCCTCCTTGACCAGGGTGTCGTAGATCATGTGGAAGGCCCAGGCCGTGGAGCTGGAGCTTGCCGCGGGGTTGTGGGGATCGAGCACTGCGATCTTCGTGTTGTCAATAATGACAACCAGTTCGTCCCGGATCGTGCCGGTGCCGGTTTCATCGCCCTTCTCCCCGCCGCAGCCGGGCAGCAGGAAGAAGCACGCCAGGACAGAGAGAATGACCGCAAGGAACAGCTTCACTCGCTTCATTAATTATCCTCCTTGTTTAAATTATTTGCTTTGCTTACATCAGTTGAGAAGCACTACTCTTCCGTTTTTACTTCCACCCAGGGGGAGTCATGATCCGGGCTCAGGCAGCAGACGATAAAGCCATAGGGCTTGTCGACCCACCTGGTGATCACGGGCAAATGCGGGAATCCCTTGGGGCAGATGTAAACGGAAGGTACATTTACAATGTGCCTTTCCCCCTCGTAACCCATTCCCTGTTCCACTTCTGCTCCTAGGTACTCCAGGTTGTCCGGATCAAAGCCGACAAAAATGAGTATCTCTTCCTCCGGGTGGCTGTGCACCTCCCCTCCACGGTGCCACTTGCCGCACTGGCTGTAGTGGCCCCAAGTGAAATTCAGTTCAAAGCCCTCCAGGTCATCGCCGTACAGCCAGACCAGGCTGTCGGCATTGCCGGGGCCCATCCTGCCTCTCGGCCGCATTACGCCATACTCGTCAATGACCGATTCATAGCCCATGCCGCTGCCAATCCGGCCGCGCTCGTAATTGTTCCTCATCCGTTCGGGATCGATCAGGGGCTTGACCAGGTGCTGGTACTTCGTCCCCTTGGTAACGGGGCCCAGTTCGGCGGGCGGAATTACCGTGGCCTGGTACTGCGGGGCCAGGCTGATGGTATAATGCACGAAGGGTCTGTCCACGCGCCGGTACTTGACGGGGCCGTGAACAAGGCCCTTGGGGATGCAGACCACCGTGGGGTCGGTAAAGACATACTCCTCTCTCTCTTCGCCCAGTTCAATGGATACTTCTCCGCCCAGGTTGCGGAAATTTTCCAGGTCAATGCCGGCAAAGACCAGGACCTCGTCGTAGGGGTGCATCACCGCTCCTTCCACGGGGTGGCAGCTGCCCGGCTTCTTGACGAAGCCGTAGGAAAAGCAGGCATTGAAGCCCTCCATGTCTTTGCCTTCCATCCAGATAAGCGGTTCGGGGTAAAGACCCTCGGGGCCGCTGCGCACCAGCAATGGCTTCACCAGGTGCTTATGTTTTCTCGGAAGCATTGAAAAACCTCCCTGTTAACCTCTTATTCGTCGCTTATGCACTCTTCAAGCCCGGTTAAAGGCCGCCTTCCTGCTCCGCCTTATTCCTCAGGAACTTCTACTTCCACCCACGGGGAGGCGTGGTGGGCGCTGAGGCAGATGACAAAGAAGCAGAAAGGCTGATCGCACCACCTGGTAATCATGGGCAGGTGCGGGAATCCCTTGGGGCAGACGTAGAGCCCCGGGGTATTGAGAATGTGCCGCTCGCATTCGTAGCCCATGCCGTGCTCAACTTCGGCTCCCAGGTAATCCGGCCTGTCGGGATCCCCTCCCACGAAGACGAGGATCTCCTCCTCGGGATGCTGGTGCATTTCACCGGCGCGATGCCATTTCCCGCAGGCGCTGTAATGGCCCCAGGTAAAGTTGAGTTCAAATCCCTCCAGGTCCGAGCCGTAGAGCCAGACCACGCTGTCGCCGTTGCCGGGGCCAATGCCCCGCTCCCGCGGATGCAGGATCCCTCTTTCGTCGCCCACATGCTCGTAGCCCATGCCGCTTCCCTTGCCCACGTCAATATCATTGGGGTCGGCGCCTGGATGCAGCGTGGTTACCAGCCGCTTGATCAGATGGCGGTACTTGGAGCCGCCGCTGACAGGCTCCCCTGTCGCTAGCGGCGAGGCCTTGTACTCGGGATCCAGCCCGATGGCATAATGGACAAAGGGCCTGTCCACGCGTTCGTACTTGATGGGCCCGTGCGGCAGGCCCTTGGGGATGCAGACCACTGAGGGCTCGTTGATGATGTACTTCTCCCGCTCCTCGCCCAGGACGATGGAGATCTCTCCTCCGAGATCGAGCATGTCCTCTCTATTTAAAGAGCCAAAAACAAGGCACTCGTCATAGGGGTGTACAAGCATCCCTTCCACTGGATGGCAAGTGCCCGGCCCCTTCACATACTGGAAGGAAAAGTGGGCATTGAATCCCTCCATGTCCTTGCCTTCCATCCAGAAGAGAGGTTCCGGATAGAGTCCCTGCGGCCCGTCTCTTAGAACGAGCTTCTTGACCAAATTCCCATGCTTCTTCTTCATGTTACCTCCTGTACCTCCTTCTTATTGCGGACAGGCTTGGACGCCATAAGCCGCTCCCTCACCTATATAACAAGCAAAGTCCGTGCCAATTTTCACTTGGCCCCAACTCCACCCCGGCATGGCGAAATGGCCTCCCCCATTGGCAGGGGCTCCGCGGATCGTTTCGTTTTTGATACACCGGGGTGTATCAGTGAAACAGTCCGGGAGTTGCAGCGTGAAAACACCTTGAGCTGACTTGATGGCATCGTATCAATAAAGAACACATTATGTCAACTATAAATGCAACAGCCGTCGCTTTCCTTGACGAAATTTTACGGGGAGTGTAAGATCGATGATGGGTAAGTATCTATCTTTGTAAGGAAGGGAGGGGTAGAGAGATGCATCCACTGGCCATGCATTCACCTCACCTGGAGGATGTCATTCGGCAACTGGAGAACTCCTGGCTGCAGATGATCGAAAACAACCAGATTGACAAGGGGGTTCGGCCCGTAATTGCCGAGTCCTGGAAACGCAGCTTAAAATACGGCGTCCCCTACGACAAGCCTCTACCCCCGTCAACAAATTTTGAAAATGAGCTGCAGCGCTATGAGCAGATACTTAAGATTGCCAGCCCCATTATTAACCGGTTCAAGCATGATATTGAAAAGTCAGGCTATTTCGTCATGATCAGCAGCGCCGAGGGTTTAATCCTCAGGCTTTACGGCGATACCGAACAAATCGAAAAAGTAGCCAACAACCACAACACCATGCCGGGGATTGACTTCTCCGAGCGGAACAAGGGCACCAATATCATCGCCCTCTGCCTGAACACCAAATCTTCCAATCAAATCTTTGGGGCGGAAAATTTTTCCCTTATCGGCCATTCCAGCGTGGCTTCAGGGGCTCCCCTGAAAGATCCCCTGACCAAAAGGATTGTGGGATCAGTTGCCATCAGCAGCAACTATAGCATCCTTCAGCATTCCCACTCCCTGATCATGGTTAAGGCCATCGCTTTCGCCATTGAGCAGGCCATGGGCCATTACGTCATGCAAAACTTGCAGGAAAGCAGCACTAGATATTTTGATCCCCACTGCGGCCTGATCATCGTGCGCGACGGCGGCCAAATCGTTTCCATAAATGACCGGGCCATGGAATTGCTAAAACTTAACTGCCCCCGCCCGGAAAATCTGAGGGATATTACAAGCGTTCCCGACCTGGACCAGCTGCTCAGCGAAGTGAAGACTGAAGCCGGCAGTTGGACGGTGGCGGGAAGCGGAAAAGAAGCCCTGGAGATAACCGCCGTCCCCATCAGCTATGGCTTGCTTAGGACAGGCTTTATCCTTTCCGCCCGCAAAAATAAAGCCATCTTCATCGAATCGGGCAAGGCCAAAAGGGAACAATATGGTGCTGAAGAAAGGGCCGGTGAAAGAGAATTACGAAAGGAAAAAGCCTTTTCCGCATTCCAGGCAAGGTCCCCGCAAATGCAGGCGCTGCTGGAGAAAGCCAAGCGCGCCGCCCTCACCGACTCCAATATCCTTCTGCTCGGCGAAAGCGGAACGGGGAAGGAGTTGCTGGCCAAGGCCATCCACGATTACAGCCCGTACAGCGACGGCCCCTTCGTCCCGCTCAACTGCGGCTGCATTCCCCGGGATCTGATTGCCAGCGAGCTCTTCGGCTATACCCGGGGGGCTTTTACCGGCGCAGAGAAGAGCGGCAAAAAAGGAAAATTCGAAATTGCCGCGGGAGGCACTCTTTTCCTGGACGAAATCGGCGAAATGCCCCTGGATATACAGGTAGCGCTCCTGCGGGTCCTGGAGGACCGGATGGTCTACCCCATCGGGGGGGACAAGGGGGTGCCTGTTGCCTGCCGGGTCATCGCCGCCACCAACAAAGACCTTCTCAGGGCCGTCAAAGAGGGCCATTTCCGGGTTGACCTCTACTATCGCCTAAACGTGCTCAGCTTGCGGATTCCGCCTTTGCGGGAGCGCATCGAGGACATCCTCTACCTGGCCGAATATTTTTGCCGCCAGTTTGGCCTGGATTTTGGCTCTCTCGATCCCCAGATCCGGGAGATGTTTTTAAGCTACCCCTGGCCGGGCAATGTGCGCGAATTGAAAAACGCCATTGAACGGCTGGCCTGCTTCGGCGGCGGCGAACGCATCAGCTGGGAGCTGCTGCCCGATGAAATACTGGCCCATCACAAAAAGATAGACCTCTCCTTGAACGAAGCCCGTGGGCTTTCGGAAGAAGCCCACATCAAGAAAGCCCTGCACGAGTGCGGCCACAACGTTTCTGAAGCTGCGCGAATGCTGGGCATCTCCAGGTCCACCATGTACCGCAAAATGAAAAAATACGGCTGTTTATAATCAGCCCTGCCGGCGGCAAGGTGGGCTAGGCTTTCCTCGCAGGCCTAGCCCACCTTGCGGTAGGTCCACGCGCCTCCATACTCTTTCCAGGCACGCTCGCGAAAATGGTAGAGAACTCCGGGTTCACGCAGCAGCGTCTGCAGCAGGATTATGGTAAAGAGGAACAGCGGCATCCCGTGGTAGAGGTAGGATTCAAACCACTGGTGCACCAGCAGACCGAGGCAGAGCGAATATAGGCCGCTTAAGAGGGTGTAGCGGCTTTTGCGCATGATTGATCTTTGCATCATCACTCTTAAATCCCTCAGGAAGAGGACAATGGAAGCCACGTAGAGCGCCAGCCCGACGAAGCCGAGCTCCACGGCCAGGTGCAGGTAGGTATTGTGCGGCGAAAGGCCGTTCCCGGTGACGGCGGACCATCCGCCCAGGCCCGTCCC
>JAAZIN010000047.1 GCA_012800855.1 Bacillota bacterium | reverse complement strand
CTTTACTAAATTTTATGCCGACCTTGTTGGTCTCGGCTAGTTTTAGGACAAAACATGAGATGAAAAAAATTTTATGCGGGGTCTTGACACGCACTACCATATCAGGGGCGGGGCACCGCCCCACCCGCCAAAGTGGGACAAAAAGGTACGTCCCCAGTGTCCCAGAAGTTCAGGCGGTAGCCGCCTCCGGAAGGGCGGTTTCTTCCCGGCGTCCTTCGCGGCGGGGATGAATGGCATTGAAGCGGCACTTCTCCACGCAGAGGCCGCAGTCGTCGCACTTCTCCAGGTCGATGACGGCAAGGTTGCCCTCCATGGTGATGGCCTCCCGCGGGCAAGCCCTGATGCAGGCCTTGCAGCCGGTGCATCCCACCTCGCAGGCCTCGCTCACCTTCTTCCCGCGCTCCTGCGAGCTGCACCAGACCAGGTGCCCGTGGTCGCCCTTGGGAACGAGGCGAATAATGCCGCGCGGGCAGGCCTCCTGGCAGAGGCCGCAGCCGGTGCACTTCTCCCCGTCCACGCGGGGCAGCCCCTCCGGGCCCATGGAAATGGCTTCAAAGGGGCAGGCACGCACGCAGTTGCCCAGGCCCAAGCAGCCGTAGGAGCAGGCCTTGAAGCCGCCGTGGTACTGCTGAGCCTGCGCGCAGTCCTGAACGCCGTCATAGGCAAAGAGATCCCGGGCGCGCCGCCTGTCGCCGCGGCAGAAAACCTCCGCCACCATGGGCTTAACCGAAACAGCTTCCTGTCCCATAATGGCGGCGATGGCCTCGGCGGCCATGCTCCCGCCGGGGATGCAGCCGTTAACCGGCGCCCCTCCATCCACAACCGCTTCGGCAAACTTGTTGCAGCCGGCGTAGCCGCAGGCGCCGCAGTTGGCGCCGGGCAGCGCTTCGCGAACCGCTTCCACGCGGGGATCGGATTCCACGGCAAAGAAATGCGCCGCTGCCCCCAGGAGAAGGCCCAGGACGGCCCCTATGCCTCCCAGGGTGGCGACGGCAAACAAGATGTCCACTGCTTTTCACCTCGCTGCAAAAATAACTCCCTTTCCTGGCCGGCCAGGCAGGCCATGCGGTTAAAGCGTCATCATGCCCCGGAAGCCCATGAAGGCCAGCGACAGGATGCTGGCGGTAATCAGGGTGATGGCCGTTCCCTGCAGCGGCGCCGGGACCTTGGACAGCTCCAGCCGCTCCCTGATCCCGGACATGATCACCAGGGCCATCCAGAAGCCCAGGGAGGCGGCAATCCCGAAGACTACCGATTCCAGGAGGGTGAATTCCTGGCGCACCGCCAGCAGCGCCACCGCCAGGACGGCACAGTTTGTGGTGATGAGGGGAAGGTAGATCCCCAGGCCCTGGTAGAGGGTGGGGCTGGCCTTGCGCAGGAATGTCTCCACCAGCTGCACCATGCCGGCAATGACCAGGATGAAGGTGACCAGCTGCAGGAACTCAATGCCCAGCGGCACGAGCACGTAGTAATGGATGAGCCAGGTCACCAGCGTGGAGATGGTAATGACGAAGACCACGGCCATCCCCATGCCCATGGCCGTCTCCATCTTCCTGGAGACGCCGAGGAAGGGACAGATGCCGAAAAAACGCTGCAGGACGAAATTGTCCACCAGGATATAGATGAAAAGAATGGTGATCAGCTTTTCCATGATCGTCCTCCCAAAATGTCATGCGCCTACTCGATCTGCAGCCGCTTAAAGACAATATTGGTCAGCGCCAGCAGCAGACCCAGGACCAGGAAGGCCCCGGCGGGCTGGGCCAGTAAGCGCATGGGCTCAAAATTGGGCCCAAAGAGCTGCACGGCGTAGTTCGTTTCGGCCAGCAGGGTGCCGTTGCCAAAGACCTCCCGCACCAGGGAGAGCAGGAGCAGCCCCAGGGTAAAGCCCAGGCCGCTGCCGATGCCGTCGCAGAGGGAGCGCAGCACCGGCTGTTTGCCGGCAAAGGCCTCCGCCCGGCCGAGGATGATGCAGTTCACCACGATGAGGGGGACAAAGACCCCCAGGGCGGCGTAGAGCGAGGGGACAAAAGCCTGCAGCACCATTTCCACGATGGAGACGAAAGTGGCGATGATGACAATGTAGCAGGGGATCCGGACCTGCTCGGGGATGAACCGGCGCAGGCTGGAGATGACAATGTTGGAGCAGGTCAGCACCGCCACCACCGCCAGCCCCATCCCCAGGCCGTTCTTGACCAGCACGGTAACGGCGAGGGTAGGGCACATCCCCAGAACCAGCCGGAACGTGGGGTTCTCCTTGAAAATCCCCCGCGTAATGTCCGCCAGGTAGCTATTCTTCATTGTTTTCACCACCTTCCGGGTTCAGGGCGCGGATCAGGGCATCGCGGACCGCTTCCACGATGCCGTTACTGCTCCCGGTGGCCCCCGTCTTGGTATCCACGTCCAGCGACTGCTGGTCGATGATCTGCGGCGGGATGAGGGCCGCCGCTTCGGCCATGTAGGTGGGGGTTTCGGAATGCTCCACAATTTCGATGACGGTAATCCGGCCCCCGGCCACGGTTACATCGACCACGATCTTGTCAAAAAGCCCCTCGCCGGTGCCGCGGTAGGTTCCATCGGGCACGGCGCTGATATCTATAGCCTCCTCATCTTCAAGCTGGAGAAAGTTCTCGGCCACCACCGTCAAAAGGCTGCGGATGGACTCGATGAGCGAGCTGGTGCTGATGGTGGCGCCGCTCACCGTGTCCACGTCCTCTCCCGGCTTGAGGGGATCGCGGTAGCCCTTCCCGATGAACTGCTGCTGGAACTGGGACTTCTCGATGACGTCGCCCACACCCTGGGTTTCGCTGTGCTCCACGATGCGAAGGCCCACGATGCGGCCCTCTTTATCCACGGCCAGGTTGTAGCTGATGGGGCCGCCATAGCCCTGGACCGCCGTCGACGCCATCACGCCAAGAAGCCCTCCCGCAGCGTCGTAAACGAGATCGAAGGCATCCCCTTCCAGGTTTTCCCTCTTGTAATCGGCCGCCTGGGGAAAGTACTCCTGGAGCGCGGCGCGGTATTCCTCCTCCTGCTGCCGGGCGATGATGGGAGCGGTGAGCAGGTTCGCTCCCGCCAGCAGCCCCGCCGAGACGGCCGTAACCACCACCAGGGTTAAAATGATTTTAAGGAGGTGCTTAAGGTCTGACAAGACGCTTCACCTCCCCGAATTTTCTGGGAATAGTAAATTTATCAATCAGCGGCGTAAGCGCGTTCATGGTCAGTATGGCGAAGGTAACCCCCTCCGGGTAGGCGCCATAGAGGCGAATGAGCATGGTGATGAGGCCGCAGCCCACTCCAAAAATGAGCTTGCCGCTGGGAGTCACGGGTGAGGTGACCATGTCGGTGGCCATGAACAGCGCCCCCAGGAGAACGCCTCCCGTAAGAAGATGGAACAAGCCGGTCATATAAGGGTTAATATAAATGCCGCCTCCTAAAAGAGTACCCATGATCCAGACCGTGGCCAGGTAGCCGCCAGGTATGCGCCAGTCAATGTGGCCCTTGTAGAAGAGCCAGAAGGCTCCGAAAATAAGGGCTATGGCCGAGGTTTCGCCCAGGCAGCCGGCCATGTTGCCGATAAGAAGCTGGCTCAGCGATACCTCCATGGCCTCGGCTTCGCCCGCCAGGGGGGTGGCCGTGGTCACCGCGGAAATATCGGCAAAGAAATGGAAGGGCTTGGGCACGGGCCAGATCTTGCCGGAGAGGCGAGAGCCCCAGGAGAACACCAGGATGGCCCGGCCGACCAGCGCCGGGTTGAAGATGTTCTGCCCGATGCCGCCGTAAAGCTGCTTCCCGATAATGATGGCCGCCGCCGCCCCGATGACCGGGATCCACCAGGGGACGTTTGCCGGCAGGGTCATGGCCAGCAGCAGGCCAGTGACCGCGGCGCTGCCGTCGCCAAAAATATTCCACCGGCGCAGCCAGAGGGCCTCGGTGAGCATGGCGGCGCCCATGCCCACGGCCATGGTGATGAGCGCCTGCTTGCCGAACAGCAATACGGCCACGAGAGCAACGGGGCCCAGGGCGATGAGAACGTCAATCATGATGCTTTGCACCGATTGAATCGTGCGCACGTGAGGCGAAGACGAGATTACCAGTTTGCCGTTCATTTTAATCACTCCTGTTTAGATAGCGCCGCTAACGCCTGCGCCTGGCGAGCACTTCCGCCTTGGCAATTCTAATCCACTGCGTCAAGGGAATGCCGGCGGGGCAGATGTAGGAGCAGCAGCCGCATTCAATGCAATCGGCGGCATGCAGCTTCTCCGCCCGGTCGAAGAGGCCGTGCTCCGCCGCCTGGGCGATGAAGGTAGGCACAAGATTGATGGGGCAGGCCTTGACGCAGCTGGCACAGCGGATGCAGCTGCCGTTTTCGTAGACCGCCGCCTCCTCGGCGGTGAGGGCGAGGATGCCCGAGGTGCCCTTCACCACGGGGAAATCGGCCGTCGGCTGGGCCAGGCCCATCATCGGCCCGCCCATGATGAGCTTGCAGGTATCCTCCCTCAGGCCGCCGCAGTATTCCAGGAGATCGCCGGCCAGCGTGCCCAGGCGGACCATGAGGTTGGCCGGCCGCTTCACCCCTTCGCCGGTGACGGTAACGACGCGCTCGATGAGCGGCTTCCCCTTCCTAACCGCCTCGGCAATGGCCACGGTGGTGCCCACGTTGTGATTGACCACGCCCACGTCCAGGGGCAGCCCGCCGGAGGGAACGCGGCGGCGGGTTGTGGCCAGGATGAGCATCTTCTCCGCGCCCTGGGGGTACTTCGTTTTCAGGGCCACAACGCTCATGTCGGACTTGCCTTCAATGGCCTGGCGCATCACCCTGAGGGCATCGGGCTTGTTGTCCTCGATGCCGATGATCCCCCTGCCGGCCCCCAGCGCCTTCATGATCACCTCCAGGCCGAAGACGATATCCTCGGGCCTCTCCAGCATGAGCCGGTGATCGGCGGTGAGGTAGGGTTCGCACTCGGCGCCGTTGATGATGACCGTGTCGATGGCCTTCCCCTCCGGCGGCGAGAGCTTGACATGGGCCGGGAAGGCGGCCCCGCCCAGGCCCACAATGCCGGCGCTGCGAATCCGCGCCCGGATCTCTTCCGGTGAAAGGTCATCCACTTTCTCCACGGGTTCAAGCTCGCTGCACCACTCGTCGCGGCCGTCGCCTTCAATGATAATGGCCGTCACCTTGCGGCCGAGGGGATGGTTGTAGGGTTCGATGGCCGCCACCGTCCCCGAAATGGAAGCATGCACCGGCGCGGAGACAAAGGCCTCGCTGTCGCCAATCATCTGGCCGACCTTCACCGCATCGCCCACCTTTACCAGCGGTTCACAGGGGGCGCCGATGTGCTGCTGCAGCGGAATGACCACTTTTCGCGGAATGGTCGCGGCAGTGATGGCCAAAGAAGCGGTTAGCTCCTTGCGGTGTTCCGGGTGAACGCCTCCTCTGAAGTTTGCCGCACCCATAATTGCCTGCTCACCCCTTCGTTGTGCAAAATTAAAGACAATAATGAAAAAAGATGCACCATTTTTAACAATAAAAGTACTTTTCGTTAACGCCGCATTTTTTCCTGCCGCGACGGAAAAGCGCTTTCCCCCCTATTATAGCAGATTAAACTCGCTGCTGCTGTCCCTGGCCGCGGCAAGGGCAGCCGCGTATTCCGTGGGGGTGATTCTCCGGTTGATTTCAGGGTAGCGGCAGGCCATGTAGGCGGGATAGTACTGGTCCATGATGTTGATCCAGGCGCGGGGAGAAATTTCGCGGGCGATAAATTTCATCAGCTCAGCCGTGCCGGCAACACCGCCGGGCATGACCAGGTGGCGGATGAGTAGCCCGCGATAGGCTACGCCCCTTTTATCCAGCTTCAGGTCGCCCACCTGGCGGTGCATCTCCTTCATCGCCTCCCGGGCGATGCGAGGATAGCCGGAGACGCGGGAGTACTTCCGGGCCATGCCTTCGTCGGCATACTTGAAGTCTGGCATGTAGATGTCCACAATGCCGTCGAGGAGGCGGAGCGAATCCACCCTCTCGTAGCCGCTGCAATTATAGACCAGGGGCAGCTGCAGCCCTTCGCCGGCTGCTGCCGCCAGGGCTTCCATAATCTGCGGCAGGTAGTGGGTGGGGGTGACGAGGTTGATATTTTCACAGCCTCTTTTTTGCAGCTCCAGCATGATCGCGGCCAGCTCCGCCGCTGAAACGACGTACTTGAACTTCCCCCGGCTGATCTCGTAGTTCTGGCAGAAGACGCAGCGCAGGCTGCAGAAGGCAAAAAAGATGGTCCCCGAGCCTCCCCGGCCGACGAGGGGAGCTTCTTCGCCAAAGTGCGGGCCGTAGCTGGAAATTTCTGCGTCCTTCCCGGCGCCGCACTCGCCGCGTTCACCGGAAATCCTGGAGGCGCCGCATTCCCTGGGGCAGAGGCGGCAGGGCTCCAGCATCTCGCGGAGAAGAGAAACGCGGCGGGCCAGTTCGCCCGATTCAAGGAGCTCCCGGTATCCTATGGCGTCGCGCCCCCTTTAAAAATCATTTGTTCTTGTCGATTTTATTCTTTCCATGGGGAAGCTATTCACCATTGCCCAGCAGCCATCCTGCTACAAGTTTTCACCATAGTGCTGCAATAACCAGCCTACACTTCTAACGGGGTGGATCCACGTATGCGGGCGGGCATGGAAGCCCGCCCCTAGGGCTGGAACCAAAATGGGCCCGGCTTTATAAATTTTGCCAGCAGGCGCGCGCCTCGCTCACGGTGTAGAGGGAGCCGGTTACCAGCACGGCGCCGTCATCGCCGGCCAGCGCCAGCGCCGCGGCCAGGGCGCGATCCACCTTGGGCTCCACGATTATCTCCCGGGAAAAGCGTTCTTTTATAAAAGCGGCCAGCATTTCCGGATCGGCGGCCCGGGCGAGATCGGGCCGGGTGAGGATGGCCACATCGGCCAGGGGAAGGATGAAATCGACCATGGAGAGATCCTTGTCCGCCATCACGCCCAGGACGAGGATAAGGCGGCGGTAATGGAAATACTCGGGCAGCGACAGGGCCAGCTCGCGCATTGCCGCTGGGTTGTGGGCGCCGTCCATGATCAGCAGCGGCTTGCGGCGCAGCACCTCCAGGCGGGCGGGCCAGCTTGTTCCCGCCAGCCCCCGGCGGAGCTTCTCCTCGGGAAAAGAGAAGCCGCAGGCCGCCAGCTGCTCCAGCGCGGCCAGGGCCAGGGCGGTGTTTCCCACCTGGTAGCGCCCGCGCAGGGGTATAAAGAGGCCGCGGAAAGACCAGTTGTACCCTTCATAGTCCAGCAGCTGGCCCTCGGGGATAATTTCCCTGCGGGCGGCAAAAGCGCATTTCGCCCCGGGGGGAGCGCTCTCCCCCGAGGGGAGGGCATAGAAGAGCGGCGCCCGGCGGTCGCGGGCGGTCCCAGCGATGACCTGCTGCGCCTCCGGCTCCAGGGCCCCGGTAACAACGGGCACGCCCGTCTTGATGATGCCGGCCTTTTCCCGGGCCACGTCCCGGATTGTCTCCCCCAGGACCTGGGTATGATCGAGAGTAACGTTGGTAATGACGCTCACCAGGGGCGTGACCACGTTGGTGGCGTCGAGGCGGCCGCCGAGCCCCACTTCAAGCACCACCATGTCGGGCTGCTTGCGGGCAAAGTAGGCAAAGGCCAGCGCCGTAACCACCTCGAACTCGGTCATGGGGCCCAGCCGCTCGTCTTCGGCGATCTTCTCCACGAGGGGGCGAAGCTGCTCCACCAGCTGCACCAGCTCGGAGCCGTCGATATCGCGTCCGTCTATGCTCATGCGGTTGGTGAAGGAGAGGATGTAGGGAGAGGTGAAGAGGGCAGTGCTGTAGCCCGAGGCCTGGAGCACCGCCGCGGTTATCGCCGCCACGGAGCCCTTGCCGTTGGTCCCGCCGATATGAAGATAGCGCAGCTGCCGGTGGGGATTGCCCAAAAGGGCAAGCAACGCCTCCATGCGCTGCAGCCCGGGCTTGATTCCAAAGCGGCCCCTGCTGTGAATCCAGTCCAGGGCGCGCTGGTAAGCCGCCTCTGCCTCGTGCTGCTTCATTGCTTACTGGAGCTCCTGGAGCCTCTTTTCCAGTTTTTCTTTCTTGATGGAGCCTTCTTCAAAGCGCGCTTTCTCCTTGGCCACCACTTCCGGGGGAGCCTTCTTCAAAAATTCGGGGTTTTCCAGCTTGCCTTCAGCCCGCCGCAGCTCTCTTTCCACCTGCTCAAGCTCCTTTTTCAGGCGGCTCACCTCGGCCTCGATATCGATGACTCCGGCCAGGGGCAGGTACACTTCAAGGTCGTCGCCCACAATGGCCGTCAGCGCCCGCGCCGGCTTTTCCGCGGCGGGGTCAATGGTGAGCGGCTCGGCAAAGGCCAGCCGGCTCAGCTGGTGCCGCAGCTGTTCCAGCGTGGCCGCCGCCTCCGGTGAGGGCTTCAGGATTACCGGTGCCGCCTGCCCGGGAGGCAGCTGCACCTGGCTGCGCAGGTTGCGCACCGCCCGGATGGCCTCCTGTACCAGGGATAGGGCCTTCGCCTCGACGGGGAACTCCAGGCGGGAGTCCTGCTGCGGCCAGGGGGCCACCACCAGGGCCGACTGGCGCTCCGGCAGGTGCTGCCAGATCTCCTCGGAGATAAAGGGCATGAAGGGATGCAGCAGGCGCAGCACCCCGTCGAGGACGTAAATCAGCACGCCCAGGGTGCGGCGGCGCGCCTCGCGCGAGGACTCCGTCTCGCCGGCGCCGTAAAGGTAATGCTTGCTAAACTCCACGTACCAGTCGCAGAAGTCGCTCCAGAGGAATTCATAGACCTGGCGGGCGGCCTCGCCCAGTTCGTATGCCTCCAGCAGGGCGGTGACCCGGCCCACGGCCTCGTTGTAGCGGTGCAGGATCCAGCGGTCCTCGAGGGTGAGCTTCTCCATCGCGGCACCGGGAACAAAGGGGACGTAATCGGGCGCCTGGCCGGGGGCGCCGTCCAGGTTCATCAGGACAAAGCGGGAGGCATTCCACACCTTGTTGGCAAAGTTGCGCCCCGCCTCCACGCTCTCCTGGCGAAAGCGCTGGTCATTGCCGGGCGCCTGCCCCGTTACCAGGGTGAAGCGGAGGGTGTCAGCGCCGTACTGGGCGATCACCTCGAGGGGATCAACCCCGTTGCCCAGAGACTTGCTCATCTTCCGCCCCAGGGCGTCGCGCACCAGCCCGTGGATGTAGACCGTCCTGAAGGGGACCTCCTCCATGAAGCGGAGGGACATGAACATCATGCGCGCCACCCAGAAGAAGATGATATCGTAGCCCGTTACGAGCACATTGGTGGGGAAGTAGCGCTCCAGGTCGGGGGTGCGGTCGGGCCAGCCCATGGTGGAAAAAGGCCATAGGGCCGAGCTGAACCAGGTGTCGAGGACGTCGGGATCCTGCTCCAGCTCCCTTCCGCCGCAGGCGGGGCAGGATTGGGGATCCTCGTAGTCAACGATGATTTCGCCGCAGGGACAGTACCAGGCCGGGATGCGGTGGCCCCACCACAGCTGGCGCGAGATGCACCAGTCGCGGATATTTTCCACCCAGTTTTCGTAGATGCGGGTAAAGCGCGGCGGCACAAAGACGGTTTGGCCGCGGCGCACCGCCTCCAGGGCGGGCCCGGCCAGGGGCTTCATCTTTACGAACCACTGCCGCGAGATGAGCGGCTCCACGACGGAGTGGCAGCGGTGGCAGTGCCCCACGGCATGGCTGTAGTCTTCAATTTTTTCCACCAGCCCCTGCGCTTTCAGATCGGCCACCACCTGCTGCCGGCAGCTTTCCAGCTCCAGGCCGGCGTAGGGGCCCGCCGCTGCAGTCATTTTGCCATCTTCGCCGATGACGGTAATAAATTCGAGGTTGTGGCGCATCCCCATCTCGAAGTCGTTGGGGTCATGGGCCGGCGTTACCTTCACCGCCCCGGTGCCGAAAGCGGGATCCACGAATTCATCGGCAATGACGGGGATTTCCCGGTTGAGCAGGGGGAGGATAACCTTGCGGCCCACCAGGTGGCGGTACCTCTCGTCAGCTGGATGGACGGCCACCGCGGTGTCGCCCAGCATGGTCTCGGGGCGGGTCGTGGCCACGGTAATATGGCCGTCTCCCTCCGCCAGGGGGTAGCGGATATAGGTGAGGGTGCCCTCCTTCTCCTCGTGCTCCACCTCGATATCAGAGAGGGCGGTGTGGCAGCGGGGGCACCAGTTGATCATATAGTCGCCGCGGTAGATGAGGCCGGCCTTGTAGAGATCCACAAAGACCTTCCGCACGGCCCTGGAGCAGCCCTCGTCCATGGTGAAGCGCTCCCGCGACCAGTCGCAGGAAGCCCCCAGGGCCTGGAGCTGCTTGACGATGCGATCGTGGTATATTTCCTTCCACTCCCAGACCTTCTCCAGGAAGCGTTCGCGGCCGAGATCGTGGCGGGTCAGCCCCTGGGCGGCAAGCTCCTCCTCCACCCGGATCTGCGTGGCAATGCCGGCGTGGTCCGTTCCCGGGAGCCAGAGAGCATCGTAGCCCTGCATCCGGCGCCACCGGATGATCACATCCTGTATGGTGTTATCGAGAGCATGGCCCATGTGCAGGGAGCCGGTAATGTTGGGCGGCGGGATAACAATGGTAAAGGGAGGCTTGCTCTTATCTTTGCCGGCCCGGAAGTAGTCTCCCTCGAGCCAGAAGCGGTAGCGTCGCTCTTCAACGTTATGAGGATCGTAAGCCGGTGGCAATATCTCCCTGGTCATGCCCTCACCTCATTTACCTGGCTGTTGAAAAATATATTATTCTTTTCCACTATTAAAGTCAACCGGAGTAGCTGCGGGGCTTTGCCTATCTTCGGCTGAAGAGGGAAATCCCGTGCCGCTTAAATTCGCAGAACAGGAGGCAGCTGCTTGCCGCTGTGACAAAGATAACAGCCAGCGGCCTTGCAGCCCAGATGCCAGTAAGGCCGAAGTTCTCTCTCATGAAGAAGGCCAGGGGGATATAGAGGAAAAGCTGCTGCATGAGCGAAAGCGCCAGCGCTTGAGATTTTTTCCCCATTCCCTCGAGAAAAGAGATGTTCAGCAGCAACAGCCCGATGAAGGGGTAAATCGCCGTCATGATTCTAAGCGCGCGAGAGCCTTCGGTCAAGATTAGTTCTTCTCCCGTAAAAAGGCCGAGAAACATTTCGGGGAAGAAAAAGAAGGCAAATCCGGACAGGGCAGATAGCAGGAAAGCGGTGCCCAGCCCTTTGCGCATTACATGGCCGATAAGGGGGTATCTTTTGATATTAAAGCCATGCCTTACCAGGGGGAGCAGGCTCTGGTTAACCCCGGCAAGCGTTGCATCGGCCAATTGCTGCAGCTGCATGATAATGCCCATTACCGCAAGCGCCGCACAGCCAAATTCGATGACAAACCTGTTGGTTAATATGAGCGCCATGTTGGCGGAAGCATAGAGCGAAATTGCCGGCAGGCCATTCTTAAAGATCGCCCGGATGATTCCAAGACTGGGCCACAGCTGGCCTATACCGATGACCAGCGCGCCCCTTCTGCGCAAGTAATACCAGAAGTAGCAGGCTACATTGATTACTTTTGATATTTCAGTGGAAAGGGCCGCTCCCTTTATTCCATGGTCCAATGCAAACATAAAAATTGGATTTAAAATTACATTGGCCGCAGAGGAGACAAACATAACTGCCACTGGAAAGGTCATATTCCCCTCGGCCTTGATTGTATACGCCATCATGTAGGAGGCCATGTGTATTGCTGCTCCTTTGATAAACACGGACATGTATTCCGCCGCTGGAGAAAGTATTTCCGCCGTGGCTCCACAGAAAATCAACAATTGTTCAAGATGGTATTTGCCGGTGAGGTAACATAGGGTTCCCATAAGCAAGGCCAGCAAGAGGACCTGGCCGACGACGGATCCGGCCTTTTTAAACTCTCCATTTTCTAGAGCGCGATTAACCAATACTGAGGCTCCCGCACCGCTGCCCATAGCAACGGCCACAAAGACCATTTGGACGGGAAGGACTATATAAAGGGCGGCCAGCGCATCACAGCCAAGCCGGCCGATGTAAATAGCATCAACAACACCGTAAGAGACGCTTAAAAGCAGGGCTGCTGCGCCAGGGAAAAAGAAGCGCCGGAGCTGCTTGCCTATATTCTCTTCAAGCATACTGCCGATTTGCTGTATATAAGCCATAAATATTTCTTCAAAGATTTATATTTAGGCAAAACATGAATAAATTTGTACAATTATATGCTATATAAAAATGGCGCCGCTGTCTACCTTTGAATATTCAATCTATTTCTCGCCTATCGAAAAAGCCAGTTTTGTAATTAAAATAATATGTCTTTGTAACATTCTTGTAATGTGGCGCCCTTATAATAAAAGCAAGTTGACCCCCTCTTTTAAATATATCTCTTGGCGGCACAGCAACCGGCTGTGCCATTTTTTTGCCTGGCAAGCAAGCGACAGCCCGGCGGCTCAGGTGCCCTTTGATGGAAAGCGGCCGTATGCCATTGCATACAATTGCCTTCGAGGAGAAAACATAAAGATCATGAGCCGCTGCGATGGCTTCAATGCAGGGCTGCTGTGCGCCCATGGCATCCATTATTTCCCGCGCCTCGGTTCAACCAATGACCAGGCGCGCCGCCTGGCGGAAGATGGCGCTCCCGGAGGCACGGTGGTCCTCGCCGATGCCCAGAGCGCCGGGCGCGGCAGAAGGGGGCGCGCGTGGCATTCGCCTCCCGGGAAGGGGCTCTATTTTTCCCTGCTCCTTCGCCCGCCGGAGATGAGCCCTCCTGCGGCGGCACCGCTAACCCTGGCCGCCGCGGCAGCCGCCGCCCGGAAGCTGCGCCAATCCACCGGCGTGCCGGTGGCGGTAAAGTGGCCCAACGACCTGCTCGTAGGCGCCAAAAAACTGGGGGGGATCCTCACCGAGGCCAGGTGCAACGAGCGGGCGCTGCTCTACATCGTGCTGGGCATGGGGCTGAATGTGAACCACCGGGCGGAAGACTTCCCGCCGGAGCTGCGCGGCAGCGCCACCTCTCTTTACCTCGAAAGGGGGATCGCTTTCGAGCGCATCGCCCTCCTCCTCGACTTGCTGGAGGATTTGCGCCGCAGCGTGGAGCTCTTTTTCCAGGAAGGCTTTGCTCCCTTTCTACCCCTTTGGAAAGAACTCAGCGCCACGCTGGGCCGCGAGGTGAGGCTTGCCGGGGGCGGTGCAGGGAAAGCGGTGGATCTCGATGCCGACGGCGCCCTGCTGGTTGAAGATGAGCAGGGCCGGCGCCGCCGCCTTACCTGCGGGGAGATTGTCTCTTAGGAGGATTATATGTCACTGCGTGAATTAAGCCGCATCGCTCTTTTCACAGCCCTGATCTCCGCCCTGGCTCAGATCAGCATTCCCCTCCCCTTCAGCCCGGTGCCGCTTACAGGACAACTGATCGCCGTATTCCTGGCCGGCATGCTGCTTGGCAGTAAAAACGGCACTTTTGCTGTGCTGGTTTACCTTATGCTGGGAGCCGCCGGCGCGCCTGTCTTCTCACATGGGCAGGGAGGCCTGGGCATCCTTCTTGGCCCTAGCGGCGGCTATCTCCTGGGGTTTCTTCCGGGTGTCTTTATCTGCGGCAAGCTACTGGAGAAGCATCAGCAACCCGTCATCCTCCGCACCGTTGCGGCCATGCTTTGCTGCCTCGGCTGTACCTACCTGGCCGGCACAGTACACCTGGCCCTGTTGATGGGCTACGGCTTCGCAGAGGCCATTGTCGCAGGAATTCTCCCCTTTTTGCCTGCGGACCTGGCCAAGATTGCCTTTGCCGCCACCGCAGGACTCCGGATCAAAAGAAGCATTGCTGCGGCAGGCCTTCTTATGAAAAGTGAGCCCGGGGGAGGGTAACTCCCCAGCTTCGGGCTGGGCATG
>JAAZIN010000046.1 GCA_012800855.1 Bacillota bacterium | reverse complement strand
TACAGGTCGGCGCGCCGCGGGAGGCGGGCCAGGGCCACGGAGCCGTGAACCAGCCCCCATGCCGCCAGGAGAAAGAGGAAGATTACAATGCCGGTAATCAAGCCCTTCCCGGAAACAAAGTAATGCGCCCCCGCGCTGAGCTCCACGTAGGGCAGCCCGCTGGGCAATCCGCCGGCCTCCTCCCAGTAAAGCGCACTGTAGCGCTGCGCCCACTTCTCCATGTCCATGGGACCGGGAAAGATAAGCAGGTTCTCCTCCCAGCGGTAGCTCACCCCGGGAGCAGCCAGGTCGTAGCCCCCATCGGCAGACTGCGGAGGCCCGTACGGCTCCCACCAGGCCTTGGGATGCCAGCCCTCAGGCATGTGGAAGAGTATTTGCTCCCCCTCTTTAAGGCGCCAGGCGCGGGGAATCCCTTCGTATTCTGCAGCGTAATCAAGATAGCCCTCCTCCAGCCCCAGCAGCGCCAGGGACTCCGGAAGCGGCGGCAAAAGGGAGTAGCCCTCCCAGACCCAGCAGGTGTAGTTGTCCGGGTAGGGATAGTAATACTCATACAGCAGGTAGCTCACCGCGGTCTCAAAATAGAGGCTGCTCTCTTCCGCGCCAATCTCGCCGGAGAGGTTGAGATCGTAAAACCAGTAGCCCACGCCGGTCCACTGTTCAAAAAGCCTACCCACAAGAGCTTCCAGCCCCCAGGAGACAGCCAGGATCTCCAGCACCGCCCCGCCGTCCTCCACAGGCTCAAGCGCCACCTCCACAAGGCCGCCGTCCTCCGGGCTGAGGTAAAGATCGTCGCCGTAGGCCAAATCGGCCCCGCAGGCATAGTAGGCCTCGTAGACAGCGTCTATCCAGTAGGCCACAATCTCCTCCGACTTCGCCGCCCACTCGCTCTCCAGGTTGGACAGCTCAAGCCCCAAGACGCTCTCCACCGCGGCACGGTCCAGGTAGAGCCGCACCGCCAACTCCATGCAGCTCTCGTCAAAGCCGTACTCCCCCTCGGGGTCAAGCTCGGCCAGGCGCTCCGCATCAAGGTAGCTCAGGCTTAAGCCCTCAATGAGCAGCCTCCCCGCAGCCCCGCTCCCCAGAAGAGGCAGGCTCGAGAGGGTCAGCTCGGGCAGATGCTCCGCCTCCACCACCATCCAGCCGTCGGCGTAGAGAACCCCCTCCTCCTCGTAAACAGAATCCTCCTCCAGCCACAGCTCGGTAAAACTAAAGGTCACCTGGCGCTGCGACGGCGCCGCCGCCACGGCAGCACCGGCCAGCAGCAGCACCGCACCCAGTACCACCGGCAGGAGCCGCCTCATGCCGACACCCCCTTCCCGCCGCCGTTTCTGGACCTCTTCGCCAGGGCGCGGCCGGTAAGCTTCTGGAAAAAGCTGACCTCGCCGTACGTCTTCTCCTCGTGATACCACTCCGACAGGCAGATGTAAGCGAGCAGAATGAGAAGGAACAAACCGCACAAGGCCCAGTAAAGCCCGGCAATCCAGGAGGCGTGGAAGACGCGGCAGGCATAGTAGAGCACGAAGTAAAGCCCGTAGACCAGCGTGGTGCCAATTAGCACCAGGATCAAAAGGTTCTTGTCCAGCCAGCGGGCCTCGTCCTCCCCCTCCTCCTCCGGGGCCTGCATGTTGCCCTGCTGCCCCTCCTTGAGGTTGAACTTGGTCTTCAGGTCCCAAAAAAACCAGACCAGGAAGAAGCCAATGAGCAGAAGGGTAAACACCGCCCCGGCAATGGTAAAGTAATCCTTGTAGTCAAACACCTGGGGATACATCAGCTCAGCGCCCTCCTCTCACGGTAAAGCTGCGGATCCAGCGGCGTCCCAAAGAAATTCCCCACTATGTAGGCCAGCAGGGCCACAACGATGGAGACGTAGACCACCATCTCGGCCCAGAGATGAACGGTGACTCCAAAAATGTTCACTTCCCAGATGATCGTGTCCCAGCCGGGGACAGGCGTGCCGAAAACCATCACCGCCGCGATGTAGACTATAGTTGCCGCGAATCCCACCAGGGCCGAAAGGGTGCCCCCAAAAGCCGATTTGCGGAAGGGCCAGAAGAATGCGCCCAGGATGGGGATGACGGCGACAGAGGTGAGGATGGCCGCCTGCAGCAGCCAGACCATCATGATGCGGGGAAAGATAAACATGAGCCCAAAGGAGAGAATAAATGTGGCCACCACCATCACCCTGGTGAGCCAGAGCGTTCTCTCCTCCGAAAGGTCCGGCTTGAAAATTTTCTTGATGATGTCGTAGGAGATGTTTGCCGCGCCGATGAGGGTGTAGGAATCGATGGTGGACATGATCCCGGCAAAGACGCCGGCCACGAAAAAGCCGGAAATGCCGTAGGGCAGGTAGTGCAGGATGGTGGTGAAGACGGCTTCATCGATGGGGAGGGCGAAGCCGGGATAGCTGGCCCAGGCAATGAGCCCCACCGAGACGAGAATACGGTCAACGAAGAGCCAGAAGCAGACCATGACGATAAAGGCACGCAGGGCGGTCTTATGATCCCTGGCGGCGAAGAAGCGCTGGTAAAAGGCCGGCTCCACCAGGAGCGTCAAGCTGGAGGCAGCATAAACGCCGAGAATGATCCAGGAGGTGTAGCTCCCCAGGGGATCAAGGTGCCACTCGGGGTTAAGGGCCAGGATGTTGCTCCAGCCGCCATGGGCCATCAAGGCGATGGGCACGGATAAAATGACGCCGGAAAACATCATGGCAAACTGGATCATGTCGGTCACCGCCACCGCCCACAAGCCGCCCAGGAGGGTGTAGAGAACGGCAAAGGCTCCTCCCACCAGGGCCCCCAGCCAGGCCGGCCAGCCCAGCAGCACGTTGAAGACGACGCCGCAGGCCATCAGCTGCATCACCGGGACGCAGTAGAAGAAGCTGCCGATGGCCCCAAAGAAGCGCGTTATTTTGCCGTAAAAGCGCTCCAGGATGTCGGGCAGGGAGATATCGCCCAGCACCCGCAGCCGGGTCATGAGGAAGAAGCTCATCAAGATCATCAGGAGATAGTAAGGAGGATAATAGAAGATATCCGCAGACGTTCCCTCCGAATACATGAACCCGGCATCGGCAAAAAAGTACATCCCGCAGTAATAGGAAGCCATCAATGTGCCCACCAGGATGGGCAGGGTCAAGGCTCTTCCGGCTACCAGGAAATCTTCAAACTCCTTCACCTTGCGGTACGCCCACATCCCGATAAAGAACATCCCCACAAAGTAGGCTGCAACCAGGATCCAATCAACAAGATGGATGGTCTCGCTGCCTATGCCGCTACCCAAGGTTATACCCCCTTTTCAGTATTGTTGCCTCCATCCCGATGGGGGCAGCTTTCACCGCTGCACGAAAGGCCGTTAAATCACCTCCCCCTCTCAGCTTCGGGAGTGATCTTTAAACCAAATTCCTTCCCCATGGTCTCTATCGCCGCTCGCCGCCGCGACCAGGCCTCTTCCAGGGTGGCGCCGCAAAAAATCAAGATCGCCGTCCAGGCCAAAGCGCCCTCCCGGAAGCTGCTTAGCGCGGCATCGGCCCCGAAGCAGTTCTCGCTGTAGCGCAGCGGGCCCGCCCCGGAGATGATCCGCTCGCCCATGACTTCCAGGCAGCCGTCTTGCACCCGGATCTGCTCGTAGATCACCGCCCGGCGACGCGCCGCCCGCGGCGGGGGAGGCAGGCGGCCTTCTGAAAAGATCTGGTAAAGGGCCTCCAGCATGTTAAAGCCGGTGGCATGGTAGACGGTGACAGGGGTTTGGCTGGGCAGCCGGGCATCGATCTCCAGCAGCCTCCAGCCGCCGGCGGTGTAGATGGCCTCCAGGTCCATCAGCCCCTGCAGTTCCAGGGCGGCAGCGATTTCCTCGGCAAATTGGGCCATCTGCCGGGCGGGCGCTTCGGGGAGCGCCGCCGGGTAGACGACGCGCTTGCAGTCGCAGGCCTCGTCCACCTGGATCTCCGTGATCTCCAGCGCCATGCAGGCGCCGCCGCAGCCGAGCACCTCGATGGAGTAGCCGGGACCCGCCACGTACTCCTCGATGATCCATTCGCCATCCCGGCCAATGCCTTCCCGGAAGGCGGAAAGCTGCTGCGGCGTGTGCAGAACGGTCACCCCCCGGCTGCCGCTCCCGGAGGCCGGCTTCGCCAGCAGGGGGAAGGCGGCTTCAGGGTAGGGCCGGGGCAGGGGCAGCCCCAGGCGGCGGAAGAGGCAATGCGAGCTTAGCTTGCTGGAGCTGACCCGGTAGGCCGCGGCATCATGGGCCAGGGGAATCTCCGCCGCGGCGGCAAATTCCTGCAGCAACTCCAGCGCGGCCATGTTTTCCAGGGCGGGCACAATGAAATCGCACTCCCTGAGGATCCCTTCCCAGGGCTCGCCGGGGGAGCGAAGCTCCACCTGCACAAAATGATGGGCAAAGCCGGACGCGGGGACGTTCCTCTCCCGGTCCAGCACCACCGTCTCCCAGCCGGCCCGCTGCGCCAGGTAGGTGGCCTCCACCCCCTGCAAGCGGCCTCCCACTATCGCCACCCGCATGGCTTCTTCCCTCTTTCTGCCATCAGGCGATCTTCCTTTGAGCCTGCCGCAGCCAGCGGGCATATTCCCCAGCCGTAGCCGCGGCCAGGCCCATTTTGGCCAGTTCTACCGATACTTTTTCCGCCGTGCGGAAACCTTCATCCACCTGCAGGGTGCTGTTGGAGACCCCCTGCAGCCCCGAGTGGGGCGGGATGATGGAGGTGACCACGTTGGCTCCCGCCTCCATTCGCGTTTTCAGGCCTTCAATTCCATCCACGTCCAGCGAGGCGGGAATGAGCCGGTCAGGGAAAAGAAGGCGCAGCAGGGCGATTATCTTCAGCTCGCGGAGGCGCGGCGGGGTGGGGTGATCCTGCAGCGGCGTCCCTGCCTGCGGGATAAAGCTCATCACCCGGACCTGCTGCGCCCCCAGCTCAGCCATGGCCCTGAAGGAGGCCACGATGTCGGCAGGAGTCTCGCCCACGCCGGCAAGAATGCCCTCCTCAACGAGGAAGCCGAGCCTGCGCGCGGCGCGCTTCATCTCCATGCGGTAGTCGTAGTCCTGGCCCAGGCGGAGCCGGTTGAAAAGGGCGCGGTTGTGGGTCTCCTGGTAGCAGGCAAACCACTGCACCCCCTCGCGGACCAGGGCGGCCAGCGCCGCCTCGGAGAGGGTCCCCGGGGAGATCATCAGCGGCAGGCCGGTTTTGCTCTTGATAAAGCGCACCAGGTCGATGAGCCGCTCCTCTCCCCCCTCCCGGTAGTAGAGGGGATCCTCCCCCATGGTCAAATCGAGGAGGTGAACTCCCGATTGGGCCAGCCTCACCGCCGCCTCGCCGAGCTCCTCCCGCGTTTTGCGGTAGCGGCGCACCAGGCTGTTGGGCGCCCGGTAGCAGCAGAAGCGGCAGCGGTTGCGGCACCAGGTGGAGAAGAGGAGAAAGCCGTAGAGGAAGATTTTCCGGCCGAAATGCCTCTCGCGCAGGAGGCGGGCCGCCTTGAAGAGCTGCGCCAACTCCTCCTGCTCCTCCAGGCCGAGCAAAAAGAGGATTTCCTCGTCGGCCAGCGGCCTTTCCGCAAGCGCCTTTTCCAGGCAGCGCTCCAGCCTGGGACGGGGTCCGGCATACTTACTTCCACTCATTCCGGGCTAGCGCCTTCTTTCCGCCAGCAGCTGGAAAATCTTGTTCACCCCGTCGCTGGCATCCTCGGCGTAGGCGTCGGCACCGATGCGCCGGGCCCAGCGCTCGGTGACCGGGGCGCCCCCCACGATAGTGATAAAGCGTTCGCGGAGGCCCTCCCGGCGCAGGGCTTCCTCCAGTTCCTTCTGGGCGGCCATGGTGGTGGTGAGCAGGGCGCTGGTGCCGATGACGTCTGCATCAAGCTCCAGCGCCTTCCGGATGATCGTCTCCGCGGGCACGTCCCGCCCCAGGTCGTGCACCTCCAGGCCGCGGGCGCGCATCAGGGAGACGACGATGCCCTTGCCGATGTCGTGGATGTCCCCCTCCACGGTGGCGATGACCACCCGCCCCGCCGCCTCCCGCCGCTCCACGGCGATGGCCTCGTTGAGGATGGCGGAGACGGATTTCATGATCTCGGCGCACTGGATCAGCTCCGGCAAAAAGAGCTCGCCGCGTTCAAAGAGGTCGCCCACCTGGATAAGGCCCCGGGTAAAGCCCTGCTCCATTACCGCCAGGGGATCCGCGCCCAGCGCCAGGGCCTTGCGGGCCACCGCCAGCGCCCCCTCGGCGTTGCGCTCTAGGATAGCCGCCGCCGCTTCCTGCAGCAATGCTTCCTGGCTCATCATTCCATGCTCCTTTCTGCCACAAGGCCAAGATTAAACAGCATCCGCGCGCGGCAGCGCGGGAAAGCTGTATCCCGCCGCCGCCGCCGCCAGCATGGCGGCAACGCCCAGCTCCAGGGAATCGTGCAAAAAGCGGGCGCCAAGCGCCTCCCTGGCGGCCGTGGTCAGGCCGTGCGGCACCCCGGGAGAGACGACCACGGTCCGCCCGTCCACGTGCTGCCGGTCAATGAAGGCGGGGGCAGGGCAGGCATCGACAATAAGCCGGCAATGGGACAGGGCGCGGGCCGGCTCCCTTTCAGAGGCCGCACCGCAGCCGGGAAAGGTCGCCTCGAGGCGGCGCCTGAGATCCTCGCTGCGGCGAGGGTCAATGTCGCAGAGGAGAACCCTGGCCCCGGCCTGGATTAAGCGGCGGGCGGCGCTCGCCCCCACCCGGCCGCAGCCGATAACCAGGACCTCCTCTCCCTGCAGCCCGCCGGCCATCTGCTCCAGGGCGGCGGCAAAAACGGCCCCCGTGGCCGCGGCATTGTCTACAACCAGCCCCAGCCGGCTGTTGTAGGCAACAAAGCGCTCATCGTCGGCCATGAGAAGCAGCGACGCCCCCTTCTCCAGGGCTTCGGCAAAGCCGGCCACGTCGCTGGCGGCGGTGACAAAGACGGGAAAGCCGAGGTGCCGGGCGATGGCGGCCACGGCCCCGGCAAAGCCTTCAATTACCCCCAGCCCGGCGGTAATGGGAACTACCGCCGTCCTCAGGCTTGAGCGCGGCGGCGGCTTCCCCTCCGGCAGCAAGATGGCGCGGCAGGCCAGCTGCCACATGCTCAAGCCCGTCTTCTCGCGCAGCTGCCGCTCATGTGATTCCAGGTTGCAGGCAATGGGGATTACATCTTGAGACGTGAGCCTGGTCAAAAGTTCACCCCCGGCTTGGTTTCGGGAATCAAATATTCAGTCGGACCCCGTCCAGGTAGCTCAGGCTCCGGCCACAGCTGCTGATGCTGCCGCTTTTCTGCGCTACCTGGATCATCCTCTCCAGGCCGAAGCCTATGCCCACCCAGGGGACGGTGATGCCCCAGTTCTCGTCCAGCGGATGGGGGCCCATCGCCGCCGAGCCCAGCTCCACCCCTTCGGCCACTATATCGATGGTTTCGCCGTAGACCTCGGATCCTTTCGCTACGAGCCGGTAATCCTCCAGGCCGGCCGCCTCCATGACCAGGGCGGCATAGCGGGCCAGCCTTTCCTGGCGCTGCTCCATGGGCAGCCCCATCTCCACCAGGTTAAGCATGGTGAACTCGCCCAGGTGGTGGGCGCCCTGCGACTCCTTGCGGAAGCAGCTGCCGATCTCAAAAATGCGCACGGGGTGTTCCCAGAGGCGCAGCAGGTTGGTTAAAAGGTAGTAGAGGTTCGGGGCCAGCATGGGGCGCAGGCACCTGCCCCTCTCCACCCAGTAGATCTGCTTGTACAGGGGATGGTCCGCGGTGATGGACATCTTCTCCAGGAGCCCCTTGGCCAGCAGCAGGGGGGTGCTCACCTCCACGAAGCCGCAGCCGGTGAGGGCCTCGGTGAGCCTGCTGCTCAGCCGGCAGAGCAGGGGGCGGCGGTGCTCCCTTCGCAGCCGTTCCAGTTGCTCCCTCGCCGCAGCGCGCAGCTCCTTTTCCAGGCGCAAAAAGGCCTGATCCCGCTCCGCAGGGCTGGCGAAGGAGCGGCGGCAAATCTCTTCGCCGGCATTGAGCTCGATGAGCCTCTGGTACTGGGTCTCCGTCCAGGCAATGGCCACGGGAACACCCCCGCAGGGATAATTGGCGGGGAGTCCGGGAGTTCCACCCGGCTGCGCGGGTTTAGAGTCCGCGTGATCCTTCCGATCCACCCCCCACGTGCAGCAGGCCGCAGCGGAAGAGGGGCACAGGCCGCTCAGCACCCTATGGCGGCGCCTTTAGCTGGGACCCCCAGCGCTTGCGGAAGTAGGTGGAGGCATACTTCTCCAGCTTCCACCGGGGAATGTGGCACTGCGGGCAGGCCTCGGCATACCATTTATTGCGCAGCCAGCGCGCCGCGCGGCTGTTTCGCGAATCGGCAACGGTAAAGGATTTCCGGCAGTGGGTGACGATGGTGGCGGTCTTCCCCCGGATCTCAATGGATTGAATGCCGTGCAGCAAGCCCCTGCGGGAGGGCCAGAGCTTGATTTTATTAAGCAGGGCAAAGAAAGGGACCCGCTTCCGGTAAAACCTCTTTTTTTCAGCTGTGCCGGCGGCTTTCTCGGGAGCTTTTTCCGGAATCAAGGGTGAAGCACCTCCCGCTTCCGCGCGTTTCCAGAAGATGCCTGCCCGGCGGCGCTATTTTCATGACTTAATTAATTTTTCTTGCAAATAATATGCCAATTATAATCAGGGGCCAAGAAGTTTTCCCGTGCGCGGAAAGAGAGAATTATCCTTAATATAATTAAGAAGGCGCAGCTTGCCGCTGCGCCTTCGGCGTCCACAGACTTGTCTCAATCATGAGACATCCCCACCCCTGCAGGGCGACCGCCTTTTAATGAGGAAGCCTGTCTCATAAATAAAACACGGTGGCTTGTTTTCTCAATAATGAGACATGCCCTTGAGGAAAAGCAGGCCGCTTAAAGCCGGGCTTCTACAGGGTTACGCCGCTTTTGAATATGGCTATTTCCCGGAAGCCCATCTTTTCCGATGCGGTGGGCCGGCCTGAAGCCACCTCCATAACGTAGTCCCATAACTCCGCCGCCAGCTCCGGCAGGCTTTTGCCTTCTAGCAACCGGCCGGCGTCAAAATCGATCCAGTGGCGCTTCTTCCGGTAGAGGGGGCTGTTGGTGGCAATCTTGATCGTGGGCACGCAGGTTCCCAGCGGCGTCCCCCTGCCAGTGGTAAACAAAATCAGCTGGCAGCCGGAAGCCGCCAGGGCGGTGCTGGCAACCAGGTCATTGCCGGGAGCGCGCAGGAGGTTGAGTCCCTTTTTGCCGATGCGCTCGCCGTAATCCAAAACGTCGACCACCATGCTGCTGCCGCCCTTCTGCGTGCAGCCCAGGGACTTCTCTTCCAGGGTGGTGATCCCGCCCTGCCGGTTGCCCGGAGAGGGATTTTCATACACCGGCTGCCCGTGGGAAATGTAGTATTCCTTGAAGTCGTTAATGAGCTTGACGATCTTTTCAAAGACCTCCCGGTCTTTAGCCCTCTCCATGAGCAGGGTTTCCGCCCCAAACATCTCCGGGACCTCTGTCAGGATGGTGCTGCCGCCGTGGGAGACCAGCATGTCGGAGAAGGCGCCCACCAGGGGATTGGCCGTGATCCCGGAGAAGCCGTCGGATCCGCCGCACTTCAAGCCCACCACCAGCTCCGAGACGGGACAGGGCGTGCGCTTGAAGCGCCGGGCGTAGCTCGCGAGGCGGCCCACAAGATCCAGGCCGGCGGCAATCTCATCTTCCATCTCCTGGGCAACCATGAACTTGACCCGATCCCCATCGTAATCGCCAAGCACCTCTTTAAAGGCGTCCACATTGTTGTTCTCACAGCCCAGGCCGACAACCAGGACGGCAGCGGCGTTGGGGTGGTTCACCAGCCCGGCCAGGATTTTTTGCGTGGCCAGCTGGTCCTCGCCAACCTGGGAGCAGCCGTAAGGGTGGGTTAAGGCATAGATGCCGTCGATGTTATCCAGGCCCTTGAGCTCGCGCCGGGCCTGCTCGGCGATGACTTCGGCGATGCGGTTGACGCAGCCCACCGTGGGGATGATCCAGATCTCATTTCTGACCCCCACGCGCCCGCTCTCCCTGCGGTAGCCGGGAAAGGTCCGGCCGCTATCCCTGATGCCCAGCCTTGCCGGGGCGGGCCTGTACTCGTACTGCTCAATTGCACCGAGGCCCGTTTCCAGGTTATGCGTATGCACCCACCGGCCGGCCTCGATCCGTACCCGCGCTCTCCCGATGGGATAGCCGTACTTGATCACTTCCTCCCCCGGGGCGATATCTTTCAGCGCCATTTTATGGCCGGCGGGGATATCTTCCAGGGGAGTAACAACGCCCCCGGCAAATTCAATGGGGCGGCCGCGCTTGAGATCGGCCAGGGCCACGGCCACATTGTCTCTTTCGTTGATCTGCAACAGCGTCATCTTCAGCCCCGCTCGCTCCTTCCCTGCTCAGGCTATGCTCCTGCTCTTACTCTCCCCGGACGATCCAGGCCACCGCTTCTTTCATCCCCTGGTGCACCACTTTCTCCAAGCAGGCGGCCACCCTATCGGCAAGCCCGGGAATTTCGTTGAGGTCGCGCCCCCACAGCAGCTCGCTGCCCAGGGCCTTCTCCACGAGCTGGCGCAGCGACTCCGGCGAATTGTCGCAGCCGGCCCAGAGAGCGCCGAGGAATGACAGCGCCTGGGGATCGTCGCGCAGCACAAAGTCGCCCTTTTCCCGCCGGGAATGCATGACCCCGCCTTCAACCCGCCCCCGGTAGAGGGCAAGAAGGGCGGCCAGGGAAAAGCAGATTACTGGCGGCAGCTGCCCTTTCCGCTTGAAGTAGCCCTCCAGGGAGGGGAGAACCCTAGTGGTGTACTTGGAAACGGAATTGAGAAGTATGTCCAGCAGGTAGTGCTTGATGAAGGGGTTTTGAAACCTCTCCAAAACCGCCCCGGCAAAGTCGCGGAGCATCTCTTCCTCCAGGTCGATGGAGGGGATGATCTCCTCGTAGACAACCTTGCGCGTGTATTCCCCCAGCAGCGGATGGGACATCATTTCGCCCACCGTCTCCAGCCCGTAAAGGAAGGCGGCGGGCACCGAGGCCGTGTGAGCGCCGTTCAAGATTCTCACCTTGCGGGTGCGGTAGGGCGAGAGGTCGTCGGTCCAAATGACATTAAGGCCGGCCTCGGTGAAGGGAAGCCGCGCCTTCATCTCCGGCGGCCCTTCGATGACCCACAGGTGAAAGAGCTCCCCGGTGTCCAGGAGCCGGTCGCGGTAGCCGAGCCTTTGCGTGAGGGCGTCAATTTCCTCCCGGGGATAGCCCGTTACCACCCGGTCTACCAGGGTGTTCAGGAAATAATTCGCCTCTTTAAGCCAGCTCACAAATTCCCGGGGAAGCTTCCAGTCACCGGCCAGCTGCAGCAGCACCCGCTGCAGCTGCTCCCCGTTCCTGTCGATGAGTTCGCAGGGGATCATGACCAGGCCCCTGCCCCTATCTCCCCCGAAGTGCTGGAAACGGTGGTAAAGAAAGGCCAGCAGCTTGCCGGGGAAGGAGCGGGGCGGCTTCTTCTCCAGGCTGTCCCCGGGGTCATAGGCGATGCCCGCTTCCGTTGTATTGGAGACAACGAACTCAATGTCCGGGTTCTCGGCGCAGCGGAGATACTCCTCCCAGTCCGTGTAGGGGTTGATCCCCCGGCTGACGGAGCTGATGATCTCCATGGTCTCCACGGGCTTCCCCTCCTGCAGCCCCCGCAGGATGAGAGTGTAGAGCCCATCCTGCTCGTTGAGAACAGGGACCAGGCCCTCCGCTATGGGCTGGATCACCACCACCCGGCCGTTGAAGAGGCCTTTTTCATTGAGCCGGTGGAACATCCAGTCCACGAAAGCCCGCAGAAAGTTCCCCTCGCCAAACTGGATTACCTTCTCGGGCAGGCGGCCAAAAGATGACGGCGTCTTCAGGTCCGCTGGAAAAGAAAAATTGCTTTTTAGCAGTTCTGCGTTCAGCTGTTGCATTTTCTATTCCTCCCAATTGTCTAGCTGCCCATCCAATTCCAAGTGTTTCAGATCAAGTTTTCCCCTTTAACTGAACGGCATTAGCGCTCAACGGGGGCGGACGATCTGGATCCAGGTGCGCCCGTAAACCATCTCGATCTCCGTGCCGTCCTCGTAGTAGAAGCGGGTCTTTGCCGCGGGGCTGTCCTTGCGCCAGGTGCCGCGGAAGTGCTGCCCCATGGAGTAGAAATCAATGGGCCCCGACCCGATGAGGTTGGGCGTGGGCCGGCCCCGGAAATCGATATAGTGCGGGGCGTACTGGATAATTATGTTCCGGGCAGAGATCTCCTTGCCGGAGGCGTCCCGGTGCACCTCTCCATTGAGGTAGCGGAGGTAGTCCCGCGTGGCGGGGCGGTACTGGTACTTGATCCTGGTAACGGAGTTGTATTCCAGGGAGACAGTGTGGCAGGGCTCACCCTGGCGGTCCAGGTAAGCGGGCCGCACCTCCACCACCCTGGAGGGGGGCTCCTTCCCCAGCTTGGCCAGGTTGATATAGAGATTGTGCGGCGGCTTCCGGTCGGTAGTCCTGATATGCCCGGGAAGACTGGGATTGTCGGCATTGGTGTGCCGCAGGCCCGGCGTATTGTTAATGGCCGCCACTATATCCGAAGACCCGCCGGCGTAGATGTAGTGGACATCATTTTCCAGGGCCAGCTGGATGCTGTGGGTCCTGGCGCTGCGGATGGGGCCGACCTTGGTGGGAAAGACGGAGAAGAGGGCCAGGTACCTGGTGATTCTCCCTTCCACCTCGAACTCGTAGACCACGCTGGCCAGGGCCAGCCCGGACTGCGGGCGGGCCCTGGAGTGGTTGTCAATGACCACCCCGTAAACGGGCTTGTAGCCCGCCGTTTTTTCCACCGCCTCCCGCAGCAGCTTCTCCTTCTCCCTCTTTTGGGCCAGCAGGGTGTTATGCTCCGCCTTCTCCTGCTCCATCAGGGCGAGGAGCTGGCTGTGCTGCTCCTCCAGGATCCTTTTCTTCTCCTCGATTAGCGCCCGCTCATGCTTGATGGAGGCGATCAAGCCGGCGTCGCGGTTCAGGATTCTCTCCAGGTAGGCCGCCCGCACGAGCAGATCGCCAAAGTTGTCCGCGTCCAGGATAATCTCCAGGTAGGAGATGCCGCCGTTCAGGTAGGCGCTGCGCACCCGCGTGCCGAAAAGGCGCCTGTTCTCTTCGAGCCTGGTCTCCGCGGCGTCCAGCTCCGCCTCCGTTTGCTTCATCTGCTGCTGCGTGGCCTCAATCTGCGCGGCAAGCCGCTCCATCTTGGACTGGCTGGCCTTGATGGACTCGTCCAGCGCCCTGACGATCTCCTCCAGCTCGGTTATTTCGGTGACCTGGCTCTGCACCGGCGCGGCATAATAGCCGTTCAGCAGGACGAGGCCCAAAAGGGCCGCCGCCAGGGCCAGGATTGAAGCCGGCCGAAAACGGCGCATGGCCTCCCTCTCCCCCTTGCCTCTCAATTGCTACACCCTCAGGAACCTGCGAATGGAAAACACGCTGCCCAGGCCGCCCATCGCCGTCCCCAGGAGCAGCAAGCCGCCAAAAATGGCGGCCAGCATCCCCGGCGAAGTCACGGGTTGCAGGAAGAAGAGCGGCGACTTCTCCAGCAGCAGGGCGGCAAACTGGTAGTAGGCCAGCCCCAGGGCGACAACCGCCGCCAGGGTGCCCGTCCACCCTATGGTCAGGCCCTCCAGCAGGAAGGGCAGCCGGATAAACCAGTCGCTGGCTCCCAGGTACTTCATGATCCCGATCTCCTCCTGGCGGATCACCACCGAGAGGCGGATGGTGGTGCCCACAAGAAAGATTGCCCCTACCGCCAGCAGGGCGCTGATGCACACGGAAATCCAGTAGAGCCACCTGGAGATGCCGGTGATGGTCTGCACCAGCTCTCTGCCGTAGTCCACCGCCTCCACCCCCGGGAACTGCTCAATCTGCCCGGCCAACAGGGGCACCAGCTCCCCCTCCCTGGCCCGCACCCGGAAAATGTCCGGCAGGGGATTGTGCTCGCCGGCAAGTTCCGCCAGCAAGGCCTCGTCGCCCAGGGAGCGGCCGAATTCCTGCAGGCCGGTATGCTTGTCCACGAAGGTGCAGTGGACAATGCCCTCCAGCTGCTCGATCTTCCTCTCCAGGGTGGAGATCTCGGCGCCCTCTTCCAGGAAAACAACAATCTCCAGGTTGGACTGGATGTTCTGCATGGCCTGATTGGCATTAACCGCCGCCAGGAGAAAGCCTCCCAGGATGGCCAGGGAGACGGCAATCATGCTGGCGGAGACCAGGGCCAGCCACCTGTTCCTGGAAAGAGAGATCACCGCCTGCCGGTAGCAGTATTTTAAATAGTTAATGAGCATGGTTGAAGCTCCCCTGCCGTTCGTCTTTAATGATGCGGCCCTTGTCGAGGGCAATAACCCTTTTTTTCATGCGCTCCACTAGGTCCCAGGCATGGGTGGCAATAATGACCGTGGTGCCGCCCCGGTTTATCTCTTCAAAAAGCTCCATCAGGCCCCGGGCGGTCTCCGGGTCCACGTTCCCCGTGGGTTCATCGGCCAGGATGAGCAGCGGATCCCTGACGATGGCGCGGGCTATGCCGGCCCGCTGCTGCTCGCCGCCCGAAAGCTCGCTGGGAAAGGCCTCTTCCTTGCCGGCCAGGCCCACCCGGGCCAGGACGGCGGGAACCTTGGCCTTGATCTCCTGGGGCGGCCGCCCCGTAACCTCCAGGGCCAGGGCCACGTTTTCGTAGATGGTCTTGCTCTTCAGCAGGCGAAAGTCCTGGAAGACCATGCCCATAAGCCGCCGGTGGCGCAGCAACTCCGGCGGCTTGTAGGCGGCGGTGTCGTTATTGAGGAAGAGGATCCGGCCCGAGGTGGGCAGCTCCTCGCGCGAAATGAGCTTGATCAGTGTAGTCTTCCCGGCGCCGCTCGGCCCCACCAGGAAGATGAATTCTCCCTGCTCCACGTGCAGGTTCACACATGAAATGGCCGGGGGGCCGCCGCTTTTGTAAACCTTGGAAACCGAGAAGAGATCAATCAAGGACGGCACCTCTCTCCTGTAAAGAGCATATATGCCTTAATTCGACTTAAGCAGCCAATTACCTTCAGCAGCGAACATAACAGCCGCCTCTCCCTACGCCAGCCCTCCGGTGGGAGAGGCGCCGCCTGGTTGGAGCAATATTTTTTATCAAAAAAGGTATTCCCTCCTGGCTGCACTATGGTTCTGTCTCGTTCTCCTGCTGGCCGGATGCGCATACATCAAAGGCTTGTGTAAAATAAACAAGGCGGTCGAGTTTGCCGACCCCAAGCTGGAGGAAGCCGTTCGCGCGGCCCTGGATAAGCCCGCCGGAGAGCTCACGGTGAAGGATCTGTCCGGATTGGAGGAGTTATACGCCCCGGGGCATGATATCTCCGACCTGGGCGGCCTGGAGCACGCCGCCAACCTCCGCCATTTGAACCTCTATCGCAACAGAATTGACGACTTGACGCCGCTCCGCGGCCTGGAAAAGCTGGACCTGCGCTATAACTACCTGCCCCTGAGCAACGCGGATACATCCGGGATTTTGAAAGACATTCGCCAGTCTGGCGTGGACCTCCAGGTGGAGCCCACTTACTATGACTAATCCGTTAAATTTGAGGGGCGGGCATGGAAACCCGCCCCTACGCGTTTTACGATGCCTGTTTGCCCCAACCCGCCCCTACACTGACCCGCGAGTTTCCCCTCCACATCGCGCGGGCGGGGCACCGCTCCTACACCGGGCCGCATGCCCGGTCCCTGCAAACGACACCCATTTCCCCCAGTGCAGGTATTTAAATTATAACGCGGTTGCCGCAGTATTCCAGGAAGCGCATGAAGTCATTAACGCTGATCGTCAGCGTGGCGGTGTTGACATTGGGGTGAAAGTTGATCCACTCATCCTGGAGCAGGTCCTTGTCGATAACCACAACCACCTCTTTCTCCAGGTCATGGATCAGCCCGAAAGGAGAGACGGAACCCGGCTCCACGCCAAGGTATTTCAACAGCCGCCTCGGCGAGGCAAAGCTGAGCTTGCTTTCACCGACCTTTTCGGCCAGTCCTTTTAAGTCCGCTCTCTTTGAATCTTCCAGGATGACCAGGTAGTGCCTGTCCCCTTTCGCATTGCGCAGAAAAAGATTTTTGCACTGCGCACCTTTCATCCCGTCGTAATACCTGCTGGCCTCTTCCACCGTGTAGACGGGAGGGTGTTCGTGGCGGGTGTAGGCGATATTCAGCTTCTCCAGCAATGACAAGACCTCTTTTTCTTTTTCCGTGATCATGCGGCCGCTCCTTCCAGGTCAGCTATTAAGATGAAATATCAAGGCACCATCCCGCTCTTCCCGCCGGATCGCTCCGGCCTCCTCCAGGTAGCGGAGATGGGCGACAGCTTCGCCCGTGGCAAACCATTTCTGGACCAGGGGAAACTGCTCCCAGCCCCGGGCGTTAAAGTCCCATTTCATTTGCCCGGCAATCTCGTAGGCGCTGCCCGGCCCGCTGCTTTTCATGATCGATAGGACCTCCTGCAGCCTCTCTTCATGGTGCCTCTTCAGCTCGAGGATTCTATCCCGCCCGTTGTAAACAATGCCCCGGTGGCCGGGCAGGATGATATCCATCTCCATCCGGTAGACCTTCTCCAGGCTCTCCAGGTATACCCTTAAGCTGTTCTCGCGCTCATCCCAGGCCGCGATATTCGGGGTGATGTCGCCGAGGATGTGGTCGCCGGAGATAAGCAGCTTTCGCGAGGGCTCGTAGAGGCAGAGGTGGCCGGGGGTATGGCCGGGAGTATGGACACAGGTAAACTCGTAGGGGCCATAGGCAAGGCGATCCCCCTCCTGGAGCAGGGTAAAATCAAGGCGGTCGGCAAAGCCGTAGCGGTTTGCCGGATGCCTGGCGAGCGCCTCTTTCAGCTCTTCATGGGGGAAGCCGTGCCGTGCGGCCGCCTGGAAGAGAAACTCCCAGACATTGTCCCTGGCCAGGATCTCGGCATCGGGGCGGTTGAAGTAGATGCGTGAGTTAGGCCGGGCCAGCATCACGGCGAGGCCGAGGTGATCCACGTGCATGTGGGTGATGTAGAGATCGGTCCGCCGCAGGTCAACCTGCAGTTCCTTGAGCGCAGCCATCATGGCCTCCCGGCATTCATCCCGGTTCATTCCCGTGTCGATGACCAGGCTGCGCTCCCTGTCCCTGATAATATAAGAATTAACCGCCTTGAGGGGATTCCTAGGCAGGGGAATCTCCGCCCGGAAAAGCTGCGGCAGCACTTCTTCTACAACGGGCTTGCTCATCAATTTTCCCTCCAACCCTTCGGACTAATATATTACAGCGCTGCTAATTCTCTCCTTTAAGGTGTATCCCATTTTGGGAAAGCAGTCAAGGTAAGGCGGAGGCAAAGGATAGTTACAACGGAAGCTCAAAGATACTGCCGGCCTGGTGATCGAGACAGCTCTTCCCAAAAGCCCGATGCAT
>JAAZIN010000045.1 GCA_012800855.1 Bacillota bacterium | reverse complement strand
TGGGATGAGCGCTGCGAGAGGTACATTGAAGTGTACGAGAAGATGAAGGAGTATAAAGCAAAATAAAAGGCGCCCCTGTGGCTGCTTGACGGACGCTGCGGCTGGGCGGCAAGCAGCCTTAATGGGGGACCTTGTGCAGGGCTTGGCCCGACGGCCTTCCTGTTGAAGCAATCTTCAACGGGAGGGCTTTTTTTTGCAAGATTTAGTGGCCCGGAGGGCGGGTGAAGCCTGGAGGCCATGCCCTGCCGTAGCCGCCCCTTTAAGTACACCGGGGCCCTGGCGGCGTCAAGATCTGTGAAAGCCCTCCCGCGGTGTCAAAAGGGGAAAGGGCCGCTTACAATATAGCGGGGCGTAAATACCGCCGGCTGCTTCGCCCCGCTTGATGGCAAAGACCCTTTCTGGGGGAGGTGAGAACTTTGGTGATCATAATTGAGGATTTCATTCCCCGAGGGCGGCGCAACCGGCCGGGCTACAAGTTGGTTCCCCGCTACATCACCATTCACGACACCGCCAACACCAATGTCGGGGCTGATGCCATGACCCATGCGCGCTACCTGAAAAGCAACGCCGCGGCGGCCATCCCGGCCAGCTGGCATTTCACCGTGGATGACCGGGTGATTGTGCAGCACTTGCCGCTTAATGAGAACGGCTGGCATGCCGGTGACGGCTCCACGGGCACCGGCAACAGGGAGAGCATTGGCATTGAAATATGCGAAAACAGGGACGGCGTCCGCACGGAGGCGGAAAAAAACGCGGCCTGGTTGACGGCGAAGCTGCTCAAGGATTTTTCCCTGGGGCTCGATCGCGTTAAGCAGCATTACTATTGGTCGGGCAAAGACTGCCCCCGGGTGCTGCGCGGCCGGGCCAAGGGGTGGGAATCTTTTCTAAATGCGGTCAGCCAATACCTGCAGCCGCCCGGAAACACACCCATTACCGGCAAGGCCCAGGCCACGGTGCACCAGGCGCAGGAGTGGGCCCGCCGCAGGCAGGCTCATGCGCGTTTCATCGAGATTGCCCCCGTTTACTGGCTCTACGGCGCCCTCACTGGCATTCGCCCCGAGGTGCTTTACGCCCAGAGCGCCAAGGAGACCGCCTTCGGGAGATTTGGCGGGGCTGTACATCCCGATCAGAACAACTGGGCCGGCATAAAGGTGCAGTACCCCAAGGGGGACAGCAGGGCTGATTTTGAGAGCTTCCCCACCCCTGAGGAGGGGGTGAGGGCTCACTTTAACCACATGTGCGCCTACGTGGGGCTGCAGCCGGTGGGAGTTCCCCACGGCCGCTACTGGGTGGTGCTGGCCCAGCCCTGGGCCGGCCAGGTCCGCTACGTGGAGGAGCTGGGCGGCAAGTGGGCTGTCGGCGCGGATTACGGGATCAGCATCGTGCGCGATTACCTGGAGGATTTGCTGGCCACCCCCTCGCCGCCCGTGGTTGAGCCGCCCTCGCCGCCGCCGGAGACCACGCCGGAACCGCCCACGCAGCCCGAACCGGAGCCGCCGGAGGAGCCCGCGCCGGAACCGCCGCCGCCTGAAATTCCAGGGCCGGAGCCCGCTCCCAAGCCGTCGCCGGAACCGGCCGGCAGCTTCCTGGTTGAGCTCATCCTGCGGCTGATCGATTTCTTCCGCGAGCTGCTGAAAAAGCTGGCCCAAAAATTGAAATGATGCCGCCGCCGTCCGCGTCCTTTGGGGCCAGGAAGGGTGGCTTTCCCGTCCGGGGAGATAATTTTTCCCCCTGCCGTTAGTGGCGCGGCAAGGGCAGCCCCGCGCTTGCAGGCAACGAATCTTGCCGCCTTGCCGGGGGATGAGAGAAAAGCGGTCCGCCGCGCAGGCGCCGCTGCTTGTCATCCCCCGGCAGCGTGTATATAATCGAGAGAAAGGCGGGATTAACGGGAAGAGGGGAGCGGAGGCCGTTGAAAATTGTTGTGATCGGAGGAGGCTCCAGCTATACCCCCGAATTGGTGGGGGGGATTCTCGAGCATCACCGCTCCTTTCCTGTTTCCCAGATCTGCCTCGTCGATGTCACTGACGGGGCGGCAAAGCAAGAGGCCGTGGCCGGGTTCTGCCGCCGCATGATCCGCAAGGCCGGCCTTGAAGGAAAGATCAGCCTCACCGCCACCCTCGACCGCCGCGCCGCCCTTCCCGGCGCCGCTTTCGTCATCAGCCAGTTCCGCGCCGGCGGCATGGCCGCCCGGGAGAAGGATGAGCTGCTGCCCCTGCCCCATGGCATTGTGGGACAGGAGACGACGGGGCCTGGCGGCTTCGCCGCGGCGCTGCGGCACATCCCCGCCGCCCTGGAGCTGGCTGCCGACATGGAGCGGCTCTGCCCGGAGGCTTTCCTCATCAATTTCACCAACCCATCCGGCATTGTCACAGAGGCGCTGCAGCGGCGGAGCAGGGTGAAGTGCATCGGGCTTTGCAACATACCGCTGACCATGCAGCGGGTGCTGGCGGCCATTCTTAACGTTGCGCCGGAGCGGCTCGAGCTTGCCTTTACCGGGCTGAACCATCTCAGCTTTGTCACGCGGGTCCTTCTTGACGGCAGAGATGTAACCGCTGAAATCCTTTCCGCCCCGGAGACGGCCCTGTTCTGGATTGGCGATTTTCCGGAGATCGGCCTGGAGGAGGCCCGCCATCTGCTGCGGGCCCTGGGCGCCCTTCCCTCTCCCTACCTGCTCTACTATTATTTCCCCAGGCAGACCTTTGCCGCGGCCAAAAGGCGGGCCGAGGAGGGGAAAAACCGCGCCCGCGAGGTCATGGCCATTGAAGAAGAGCTCTTTCAACTCTACCGCGACCCCCAAGTTGATGAAAAGCCGGCGCTTCTTTCCAGGCGCGGCGGCGCCTTCTATTCCGAGGCGGCGGTTTCCCTCATGCGGGCCCTTTGCGGCGGCGGCCCCGCGAGGCAGGTTTTAAATGTGCAAAACGGCTCCGCCATCCCCGATCTACCCCCCGAGGCCGTCATCGAGACCAACTGCCTCATCGAGGGGGGCGCGATCAGGCCTTTCTCCCCGGGACCCCTGCCCGCTGCTTTTCGCGGCCTGGTGCAGCAGGTAAAGGCGTACGAGCAGCTCACCGTGGAGGCGGCGGTGAAAGGAGATAAGGGCGCCGCCTACCTGGCCCTGCTCAATCATCCCCTCGTGGGAGGGGCCGACCGGGTCAGAGCGCTGCTCGACAACATATTAAGGGAGAACGCTCCCTGGCTGCCGCAGTTCGGCTAAAGATTGCCGCCCGGCCCCAATGATCAGCGGCGGGCGGGATAAACTTGTTCCAACAGCGAGCTTGCAGGGGGGATGTGGCTGAAATGAGCGTTGCAAAGAAAAGGTACTACGCCGGCGTTGACGGCGGGGCCACGAAAACCCTGGCCCTCTGCGGCGACGAAGCGGGGGAGCTTCTGGGCTTTGGCCTAGGCGGTCCGTCGAACTACCAGGTCGTGGGAGCGACGGCGGCGGTGGAGGCGGTGGGGGAGGCTCTGGAGGGAGCGCTGCGGCAGGCCGGCATTGAACGACGGGAGCTCGCCTTTGCCGTTTTTGCCCTAAGCGGCGCCGACCTGCCCTCCGACTTCGCTCTTCTTCAGAAAAAGCTGGCCGATAAGTTTCCCGGGCTCCCCTTCCGGCTGGTCAATGACTGCTGGGCCGCCTTCCGCGCGGGCACCGATGCGCCCTACGGGGCGGTCTCCGTTTGCGGTACCGGCACCAACGCCGCCGCCCGGAACCGGGATGGCGCCCAGGCCGCCCTGCGCAGCCTGGGCTATGAATGCGGCAACTGGGGCGGCGCCGTGGACCTGGCCCGCGAGGCGCTGCACCATGCCTTCCGCTCCGAGGAGGGGACGGGGCCGAAGAGCCGCCTCGAAGAGAGGGTGCTGGCGGCCTTTGGCGGCGAGTTCAGCAGCTACGACGAGCTGGCGGAGGCGCTGCGCGACGATCTCTCGCTGAAATTCCGCAGCATCCACCTGCTTCCCGTCATCGTCTTTGAACTGGCTTCCGCGGGCGATGCCGTGGCCCAGGACATCCTCATCCGCATGGGCGCGGCGGCCGGCGGCGACTGCGCTGCGGTAATCAGGGCCGTGGGCATGGAGCATGAACCCTGCGAAGTCGTCCTTGCCGGGGGCATGTATGCCGCGGCGCGGCAGCTCAATCCCCTTCTCATTGACTCCTTCAAGCTGGCCCTGCATCGCGCCGTTCCCGCCGCGCGGCTGCGGCTGCCGCTCTTTGAGCCGGCCCTTGGCGCCTACCTGCTGGCCGTCGCCGAGTACGGCCGCCCCATCCGCCACGGCGACGGCAGCCCCGCCGCCGCCAGGCTGACCCGCAGTTACAGGGAGTTGAAGCTGCCCCTGCCCGGGCAGGAAAGCAAATAGAATTTGGGGAATAAGGTTACTGTATAATTTGTATAAGCGCGCCCGCTTTGGTGGGACAGGGCTTGCGGGCTGAACATGCGAGAGAGGTGGGTGTGGCCTTGCTGGCAACAGTTAAGCAGATAAGCGCCCTTGTGGAAGAGCTGGCGCCGCCGGCGCTGGCCTTGCCCGGCGACCCCGTGGGCTTGCAGCTGGGCGATCCCCACGCCGAGGTGAAGAAGGCCCTTGTGGCGCTTGAACTGGATGAAGCCGTCCTGGAGGAGGCCGCCTCTTCCGGGGCCGGGCTGGTGCTGACCCATCATCCCCTTCTCTTCGATCCGTTGAAGTCGCTCGACGAAAGCCTGCCCCACGGTGCCCTGGTTGCCGCCGCCGTCCGCCGGAACATCGCCGTGTACAGCGCCCACACCAATCTCGATATCTCTCCCCGGGGAGTGAACCACCTTTTGGCCGAGCGCATCGGCCTGGCCGGGGAGGGGAGGCGGCCGCTCAAGGTTACGGGACATGACCGTCTTTTGAAGCTCGCTGTTTTTGTCCCCGCCGGCCATGAAGAGCAAATGCTCTCGGCCCTGGCGGCAGCGGGAGCCGGCTGGATCGGCAACTACAGTCACTGCAGCTTCCAGGTCTCGGGCACCGGCACCTTCCTGCCCCTGGAGGGGACCTCCCCCTACATCGGCCGCCAGGGGCGGCTGGAGAGGGTGGAGGAAAAGCGGGTGGAGATGATCCTTCCCGCTTCCCGCCGGGAGGCCGTGGTGCGGGCTCTCCTGGAGGCGCATCCTTACGAGGAGCCGGCCTACGACCTCTATCCCCTTGAGCTGGAGGGCGAGCCTTACGGCCTGGGGCTCATCGGCACGCTGGATACTCCCTGCACGCTCAAGGAGATGGCGGAGCGCTGCCGCAAGGAGCTGGGGGTGAAAGCGGTGCGCTGCTGGGCGCCGCCGCGGCGGAGATTCAGGCGGGTGGCCCTCTGCGGCGGCAGCGGCGGCTCCCTCATCGAGGAGGCGGCGGCGCAGGGAGCGGAGCTGTTCATATCCGGCGACTTCCGCTACCATGATCTGAAAAAAGCGCAGGCCCATGGCCTGGCCCTCGTTGACGCCGGGCACGGCGGGACGGAGCATCCCGTGGTGGGCTACCTGGCCGAATACCTGAGTTCCCGCCTGCAGGAGGCGGGCTTCAGGACCGTGGTGGAGGCAGCGAAAGCGATGCCTTCAGAGTGGCTTTCGTACTAAGGGGAGCGCGAGCTTCCCTTTTTTCATGCCTGGAAGAGGTGAGAGGAGATGTCATTAATACTGTTGTGGCGGCTGCAGGAGCTCGATCTGGCCATTGCGGAGCTTGAGCATGAAATGGAAAACAACCCGCTCCGCGGCGAGGTGGAGAGCGCCGCGGAGCAGCTTAAGAGCCTGGAAGAGGCGCTTGCCGGGACGGAGCAGGACCTGAAGGAGCGGCGCAAGAAGCTGCGGCGGGGGGAGCTCGACCTGGAGGCGATCAGCGCTGAGCACGACGCGCTGGACCGCCGGCTTTACAGCGGCGAGGTGAAAAACATCAAGGAACTCGAGCAGATGGAGATCAAGCTGCGCCAGGTGAAGCAGAAGCGGGATGAGCTGGAGGAAGAGATCCTGGGGATGATGGAGGCCATCGAGGAACAGGAGAGGCGGGCCGCGGATTTGGCCGAGCAGCAAAAGGAGGCTGCGGCGGAGCTGCAGCGGCGACGACAGCGCCTGGATGAGGAGCTGGCCCGCCTGGAAGGCGAAATGGAGAAGCTGCAGGAGCAGCGCAGGGAGCTGGCCGCGCAGATCGAGCCGCAGCTACTGGATCGCTACGATGAGCTTTCTCGCAGGTTCCAGGGGCGGGGCCTGGCCCGCGTGGTCAACGACATCTGCCAGGGCTGCAGCGTGTTCATCTCCTCGGCCCAGCGGGGCCGCCTCTATGACCCCCGGGCCCTGGTTTATTGTGAAAGCTGCGGCCGCCTGCTCGTCCGCTTCAGCGACGAGGAGGCGCAGGCGCACTAAGGACCCGGCTCAACTTTTGTTTGAAGTTCACGAGGACAAGCTGTATAATACTGAGTTGAAGTGATAAATTTGTCCTGCAAATTTAGACTGGGAAGAGGGTTATGAATGGCCAAGCGTAAAGATAGACGCAAACGGTGGGCCGCGATCATTGCAGCTATTCTCTCCCTGGCCATGGCTCTCTCCGCCATTGCCGTCTTTTGGGGATACCTGATGGATCGCAGCAACGCCGCCACTCCGGGGGGGCAGGTGGATCCCGAAGTATACCGGGAGTATTTCCTGGGGGAAGTGGAGAGGCTGCAGAACTATATTGACGAATACGGGCCCACTGTGCCGGTGCTGAACGAGCTGGTGCAGGCCTATTCCCTCCTGATCCAGCTTGAAGACGGCGAAGACGCGGCGGCTGAGGAAAGGAAGAAAAGCTATCAGGAAAACCTGAAGAAATACAGCCTGGAGCTCGTTGAACTGGAACCCGATGAACCCGAGTATCGCCTGCAGCTCCTTTATGTCTATGAACAGTTGGACGAGGAGGAGGCGGTGATCTTCGAAGAGGTAGCCGCCCTGCGCGAGCTGCTGCATGAAAAACCCGATCCCTCCTCCAGCCTGATGCTCATCAGGTTCCTAAAATCCTCCCAGTTGCAGGAAGAGATCATGGACGAAGAGATTGCCTGGTTAAGGGAGCATTTCGAGGATCTGGACAAATCGGGGAAGATGAGCAGCGAAAACCGGTATTACTATGCCTACCTGCTGGCCGAATACCTGGAAGAGCAGCAGGCGGCTGAAGAGCAGCTCTTCCTGATCATGGAAGAAGAATCCGAAGACAGCATCTACTACAGCGCGGCTAAGGAGTACCTGGAGGAGCTCCGGAAGAAAGGGAAGAACAGCTCCTCCAAGAAAGAGGATGAAGAGGAATAGAATTAATCACATTTCCCGGACAGAGAGGGCATGAAAGAACAAACCTGGCTCCGCCTCCTGGGGGAGTTGCGCAAAAGGCTGATCTTGATTTTCCTGTTCATTGCAGCGGGCGCGGTTTGCTGCTTCTTTTTTGTTGACCGTATTCGCAATATTCTGCTCCTTCCCACTTTAACGCCCCGTGTGGGGGAATTTTTCCTGCTGTTTGTGCGGCAGTTCCCCTTTCGCGAACTGCCGCCCGGCGGGGAGCTGCCGGTAAAGATGATTTTCCTCACTCCCGGCGAAGCCTTCCTGGCCGATCTGCGGCTATCCCTGGTCTGCAGCATGATGCTTGTCATGCCGCTAATTCTCTTCCAGCTGGTGTCCCTCGTTATGGCTGCGCGCGGGGGGAGCCGCCGCGGCCCCTTTCTGCTCGTCTTGGCTGTCTGTTTCCTCTTCCTGCTGGGGCTGGCTTTTGCGTATTTCGTGGCCTTTCCTTTTGCCATAAACTTTTTCCTGGGCTTTGCTTCCGACGATGTTGCCGCCGAATGGAGCATTGCCCGCTACCTCTCTTTTGCCACTTCTTTCTTGTTCGCCTTCGGCCTTGTTTTCCAGATCCCGCTGCTGTTCTGGCTTCTCGGCAGCATGGGCCTGATCAATGCCGACTTTCTGAAGCGTCATCGCCGGATTGCCGTGGTGATCATCCTCATCGCCGCCGCGGTGCTCACCCCTCCCGACGTCTTCTCCCAGATCCTGATGGCGATACCGCTCTTTATCCTTTATGAATGCAGCATCATCCTTGTTTCCATTGCCCAGCGCAAGAGAGCCCAAGCCTGACCCGTAGGGGCGGGTTTCCACGCCCGAACTCCCCCCTTTTCAAAGGGGGGCTGGGGGGAT
>JAAZIN010000003.1 GCA_012800855.1 Bacillota bacterium | reverse complement strand
GGGAGATCTACACCGTCACCCCCGACACGATCCTGGAAGAAGCAGCTCTCATCATGCAGGAGAAGCACATCAGCACCCTGCCGGTGCTGGAGAACAACCGCCTGGTGGGCATCATCACCGAAAGCGATCTCTTCAAGGCCTTCATTGACGTGCTGGGCTTGAACCACCCCAGCGTGCGGGTCACCCTGGCGGTGCAAGACCAGGTTGGCGTGTTGAAAAATGTGGCGGCAGTGGTGGGCGAGGCGGGCTTTAACATCATATCCACTATTGTGCAGCGTCCTTCCAGGGACCGGGTTTACATCATCCTCCGGCTGGATACCAATGACCTTGACGGGGTTGCCCGGGTCTTTGCCGAGGCGGGGATAGAGGTGGCCCATATCTGCTGATTAAGTAAGAAAAGATCCATCGCATCAACACCGCAGGGCGGCCCCAGGGGGCGGCCCTGTTTATGTTCTTTTTTATGGGGCTGGAAGGCCAAGCGTTTTAAGCTTCCGCGTTATGGGGCAGCCAGACGCTGAAGACCGCACCCTGCCCGGGAGTGCTCTCCACCCCTACCCGGCCGCCGTGCAACTCCACGATTCGCTTGACGATGGCCAGGCCGAGGCCCGTGCCCGTGGCAAAACGGGTTCGCGCCTTGTCAACCTTGTAAAAGCGGTTCCAGATAAGGGGGAGGTCGGCGGTGGGAATGCCGGGGCCCTGGTCGGCAACCTTCAACAGAACCCCGTCGCCTTCCCGCTGCAGGGTGAGCGTTATCTCCGAGCCGGCAGGGCTGCAGCGCACCGCATTTTCCACCAGGTTTACCACGACCTGGTGGAGGCGCATTTCATCGGCATAGATATGCGGTACATCGGGGTGCACTTGCAGGGAGATGCGGATATTCTTGGCGGCGGCGGTGTGATAAAGATGCTTCAGGGAGTGGCGGAGCATCGTTTCCGGGTGGCACCTTCTCTTTTCCAGGGTAATGCCCTGCGATTCGAGCTTGGTCAGGTCAAGGAGATCTTGAACCAGACGCCCGAGAAAGAGGGTGTCCTTGTACATGATGTCCAGGTAGTAGCGGGATTCTTCGGGCGTGCACTTGCCGTCCCGCATCAGCTCCAGGAAGCCCTGCAGCGAGGTCAGGGGAGCCCTGAATTCATGGGAAATGTCTGAGATAAACTCCTGCTGCAGCTTTACCATCCGGTGCTGCTGCTCGATGGTTGCCCCCACCTGTTCAATGGCAAAATTCAGCGTGCTTGCCAGCTGGCCCAGTTCATCATCGGAGCTGTAGCTAATCCGCTGCCGGTAGTCTCCCCGGGAGACCGCCAGTGCCACCTGGCTCATATCTTCCAGGGGCCGGGCCATTCTTCGCGACAGCGAATAGCCGAGAAGCAGCGCCAGAACCGTGGCCCCCCCGGCGGCATAGAAGACGAGCCATCTGAGCCTGCTGATGGTCATGGTGACTCCGCCCAGGGGGCGGCATATGGCCAGGGCGCCGATTACCTGCCCTTTTTCTTCTTCGCCGCCGCCGGCGGCATACTCGTCGGCGGTTTTCTCGTAAATGGGGGTCATGTGAATGAGACTGTTGTAATCGGGGCCGGTAATCTGCTTGGTGATGAAATTGCCCGCGAGCACGTGCGCGATTTCTGTCATCTCCACCTGCAGGCCCAACTCCTCGGGATCGCCGCCGGCTATAGCAAGCACGGAGCCCTGGCTGTCAATCACCCAGAGGTAAACATCGTAGGAGAAGGCAATGGTGTAGGCCAGGCGGGAAACCGTCGACAGATCATTTTCCAGCAGCGGCCGCTCCAGGAGGGAGGCTGCTTTTTCACCCTGCCCCTCAAGCTGAAAGCCCTCCACGCTGAAAAAATATTTTTGCATCAGGTTGATAAAGATGATGGCGATCACGCCCAGCACGGAGAGGGCAACGAGCAGGTAGCTGAACATCAGACGGAAAAAGATTCTTTTCGGGGGGAGTATCCTCATTGAGCTTCTTCTTCCTCCTCGAATTTATAGCCCACGCCCCATACCGTTTGGATGCACTGGCCCGTAGCGCCGCCTTCCCGCAATTTTTGTCGTAGATTTTTTACGTGCTCGTCGATGGTGCGGCTGCTGCCGGTGTAATCGTAGCCCCAAACGAGATCCATCAGCTCTTCCCGGGTGTAGACGCGCCCTGGCCGGCTGGCCAGCTGGTAAAGCAGATCAAATTCCTTTGGCGTTAGGGCGATCTTCTTCTTGTTCACTTTGACCATGCGGTTCTCGGGATTAATTTCCAGGCCGGGGAAGCTCAGCATGGGGCGGGGCGTAGACCTGGCCTTGTTGATGCGGCGCAAAATGGCGCCCACCCTTGCCACCAGCTCCCGGGGGCTAAAGGGTTTGACCACGTAGTCATCGGCGCCCAGCCTGAGTCCCAGGACCCTGTCCATCTCGTCGCCCCGCGCCGTCAGTATGAGAATGGGGGTGTCATTTTCCGCCGCCAGGAGCTCACGGCAGATTTCGAAGCCGTCTTTATCCGGCAGCATCAGGTCGAGGATGATGAGATCAAACTTTTTTTCCAGGGCGCGGGAGAGACCTTTGCTGCCGTTTTCTTCCGTTGTTACCATATATCCTTCCCGTGTCAGGCAGGCCCTGAGCAGGGCCAGGATGTGGGGGTCGTCTTCAATAACGAGAATCTCCGGCATCCCTCTCGCCCTCTCTGCTGTCTTGCTGTACTTATCTTATCAGATTTCAGAAGGCTTGTCCTGCGGCGAAAGGGCCAGGCAGCCGGAGGCGGGCCGGCTCTTTTGAAAGCCATGCTTCAATTCATGGTAGTCGATGGCCCGGCTATGGGCGGTGGGCATCCAGCGGCTGTTGCGCCAGCTGAAGAGGGCAATAAAAATGAGCAGCAACCAGCTAAGGCAAAAGACGGGGTAAAAGGGGTAGAAGAGAAAAGGCCTCCGCGGCAGGCTGTCGAGCGGCATGGTGAGGAGGGGAAGAAGGTAGGGGACGGCTGCAAGAAGCAGCCCCAGGTAGGGATGGTTGCTGCTTAAGTAAGCGTAGAGGGTGCCGGCATTTGTTTCGGGGAAGATGATCCCCAAAAGAGCCAGCAGGGCACCGGTGGGAAGCACGAACAGCTGCAGGAGCCGCAGCCCCCCTTCGATCTGGGCCGCATTCCCACGGCGAAACCCCTTGAGCAGCAACGGCAGGGCGTAGCGTATGGCCACGTTAATCTGCCCCCTGGCCCAGCGCAGGCGCTGGCGGCAAGATTGGATAAAATGAAGCGGTTTTTCGTCGTAGATGCGCGTTTCCAGGGCAAAGCTTGTCCGGTATCCCTTCAGCAGGGCCTGCATGGAATATTCCAGGTCTTCGGTGAGGGTGGCGGTGGTCCAGCTTATTGTATTAAGCACTTCGCGGGAGATACAGGCTCCCGTCCCGGCCAGGGCGGCGCTCAGACCCAGGTTGTAGCGGGCCAGAAGAAGAAACCTGTTGTTGTACCAGAAAGTGATGCTGTAAGCGGCGGTGATCCAGTTGTCGCCGGGGTTTTTGGAATCCACATAGCACTGGATGAGCTTTTCCCCCTCCAGGAGCCGGTTGTTCATTACCCGGAGAAAATTGGGGGCCACCAGGTTGTCCGCATCAAAGATCACCGCGGCATCGTAGGGAGAGTCCGTCCTGTCGAGGCCCCATTTCTTAAAGGCATCGGCCAGGGCGTAGCCCTTACCCCGCCGGCTGCGGCTAAAGCGCTCCCAAACCGACACCCCAAGGCGGCGCGCCACCAGGGCGGTATCATCGTCGCAGTTGTCGGCGATGACAAAAATATCGTAGAGCCGGCGCGGGTAATCCAGTTGCAGGAGGTTTTCAATGAGCTTGCCGATAACCCTGGCCTCGTTGTGCGCCGGGATGAGTATGGCAAAGCGGCTGCGCGGAGCGTGCTCCCTACGGCAGCGCTTGCTGGCCAGGCCGGCCAGCGCCAGCAGCAGGAAATAGATGCCAAAGCACAAAACAATGCCCTGTGCCAGGCTGATGATCAGGCTAACCATAGGCTCTCCATCCAAATCATGCTTCTTTTAGAAGTAAACCATATAAAAGAGAAGATTCCGTCAAAAATCTGTAAATGATTTATCAAGAATTATTTTCACGCAGAAGAAGGAATTAACGGCTGCGTCGAGAATATACAACTAATTAAATGGTTTAATAAAAATAACGTCGTTGTGGCAGACTTTTAGCGGAGGTTGGGCTGCAACATGGCTGTGCAGATGAAAGGCAAAGATATCCTCTCCATTCACGATCTGAGCAGGGAAGAAGTGCGGCAAATCCTCGATACAGCCAGGGTCCTAAAGATAAAAAAACTGACGGGCGAGGTCTTTCAGCCGCTAAAGGGGAAAACCCTGGGCATGATCTTCCAGAAGGCTTCCACGCGCACGAGGATATCTTTCGAGGTGGCCATGTGGCAGCTGGGCGGCTATGCACTCTATTTGAACGCCGCCGACCTGCAACTGAGGCGCGGCGAGACCATTGCCGACACGGCCAGGGTCTTGAGCCGCTACCTTGACGCGCTGATGATCCGGACCTACGCGCACCAGGATGTGGTGGAGCTAGCCGCTTACAGCGACATCCCGGTCATCAACGGCCTTACCGACCTGCTGCATCCCTGCCAGGCTCTCTCCGACCTCTTCACCATTGAGGAGAAAAAGGGCACCCTGGCCGGACTTAAGCTGGTTTACGTGGGCGACGGGAACAACATGGCCCACTCGCTCATGTATGCCGGGGCCAAAGTGGGGATGCACGTGACCGTCTGCTGCCCCCCGAACTACATGCCCGATGCCGAGGTTACTCGCCTGGCCAGGGAAGATGCCGCCGCCAGCGGCGCGGTCATCGATATTGTCCACGATCCCGTCAGCGCGGTAAAAGATGCCGATATTATCTACACCGATGTATGGGCCAGCATGGGCCAGGAGGAGGAGCATGCAAAGAGAGTAAAAATTTTTGCCCCCTACCAGGTTAATCGCGACCTGGTGGAGAAGGCGAAGCCGGACGTCATGATCATGCACTGCCTGCCGGCTCACCGGGGCGAAGAAATAACCGACGAAGTGTTGGACGACCGACGATCCATCGTCTTCGATCAGGCCGAGAACCGTCTTCATGTGCAGAAGGCCATTCTGGCGCTAATCATTTAACCAAACACCAGACTACAGCAGAACAGGAGTGCGGACGATGGATCAGTCTATTAATGTGATCATTATGGGCGCCGCAGGGCGCGATTTTCATAATTTTAACATTTATTACAGGGATAACCCCCGCTACCGCGTGACCGCCTTCACCGCCACGCAGATTCCCAACATCGATGGACGGGTGTATCCACCCGAGCTGGCCGGTGCGCTCTACCCCTCGGGGATTCCCATTTACCCCGAAAGTGAACTGGTTTCCCTGATCAAAAAGAATAATGTGAAAGAGGTAGTTTTCTCTTACAGCGACGTTACCCATAATTACGTCATGTCCAAGGCCTCCGAGGTCCTGGCGGCGGGAGCCGATTTCAGGCTGCTGGGGCCGGCATCAACCATGCTCAAATCGAGCAAGCCCGTTATCGCCGTAACTGCCGTTCGCACCGGCGTGGGGAAGAGCCAGACCACGCGGCGGGTCTGCGACATACTGCGCGAGAGGGGCAAAAAAGTGGTCGTGGTGCGCCATCCCATGCCCTACGGAGACCTGGCGGCACAGGCCTGCCAGCGCTACGGCAGCTACGAGGACCTGGAGCGCCACAAGTGCACCATTGAAGAGCGCGAGGAGTACGAACCCCATCTCGACCGCGGCGTGGTGGTATACGCCGGCGTGGACTACGGCAAAATCCTGGCTGAAGCGGAGAAGGAAGCTGATGTGATTGTCTGGGACGGTGGGAACAACGATTTCTCCTTCTACAAGGCCGACCTCTACATCACCTTGGTGGACCCGCACCGGCCCGGCCACGAGTTGAGATATCATCCCGGGGAAACAAACCTGCGCCTTGCCGATGTGATCGTGATAAACAAAGAGGAGACCGCCAGCCTGGACGACATTGGCACCGTTATGGAAAATATCCGGCGGGTCAACGACAGGGCCGTGATTATCGAGGCCGCCTCCCCCTTGTTCATCGAAGGAAAAGAAAATCTTAAGGGAAAGAGGGTCCTGGTGGTAGAAGACGGGCCCACGGTAACCCACGGGGAGATGGGCTACGGCGCGGGGGTAATCGCGGCGAAAAAGTACGGCGCCGCCGGGCTTGTTGACCCGAGGCCCTTTGCGGCGGGTTCCATCCGCGAGGTCTATCAAAAATACACTCACATCGACGCCTGCCTGCCGGCCATGGGTTATGGAGAACAGCAGGTTCGCGACCTGGAGAAGACCATCAACGCCTCCGATGCCGACTTGATTGTCATCGCTACTCCCATTGACCTGCGCCGGATCATGCGCCTTGAGAAGCCGGCCCTGCGCGTGAGGTACGAGCTGCAGGAGCTGGGCAAGCCCATCCTTCCAGAATTGCTGGCCCGTTTTTAACGGTGGCCTGTTTAAAACGGGGGCGGCTCTTGCGCCGCCCCTTATTTATTGCTGAGCGGCGGCGAGTGTTTTCAGTACCAACATTCAAAGCGGAGCCGGGGCCTGTCCAACGGCGCAATGTGGTAAAATACTAACAAACAGAAAGGGAGGCGGGACGATGATCGACCTGCGCAGCGATACCGTTACTCAACCCACCGAGGAAATGCGCCGGGCCATGGCCGCGGCAGAGCTAGGGGACGATGTTTACGGCGAAGATCCCACCGTCAACCGGCTTCAGGAAATGGTTGCCGAGATGCTGGGGAAAGAAGATGCCTTGCTGGTAACGAGCGGCACCCAGGGGAACCAGGTGTCCATCCTTGCGCACTGCCCCCCTGGAAGCGAAGTGATCGTTGAAGAGGAGGCGCACATTGTTTACTACGAGGCGGGTGCGGCCGCTGCGCTGGCCGGGGTGCAGTTTCGGACCCTGAAGGGCGAAAGGGGGGCCCCGGATGCCGCCCAGGTCCGGGAGGCCATCCGCGCCGACAACATACATTTTCCGCCTACTTCTCTTATCTGCCTGGAGAATACCCATAATCGCGCCGGCGGCGCGATTATTCCCCTGGAAAAAATGGAGTCCATATACCAGGTAGCCTGCGAGCATGGCATTCCTGTTCACCTTGACGGCGCGCGGCTGTTCAACGCTGCCGTGGCGACGGGGATTCCCGCCCGCAAGTTTGCCGCCTTCACCCATACGGTGCAGATCTGCCTCTCCAAGGGATTGGCTGCTCCCGTAGGCTCGGTGGTGGCTGGCCCGCGCGAGTGGATTGAACGGGCGCGGCGCTGGCGCAAGCGCCTCGGGGGCGGAATGCGCCATGCCGGCATCATCGCTGCGCCGGGCATCGTGGCCCTGCAAACCATGGTGGAGAGGCTGGCCGAGGATCATGCCAACGCCCGCTTCCTCGCCGAAGGGCTGGCGGCCATGCCGGGGATTGAGATTGATCCCAGGCTGGTGGAAACAAATATCGTGGTAGCCACATTGAAAAAGATGAAGGCGGCCGATTTTACCCGGGCCCTGCGGGAGAGGGGCGTGCTGGCCAATCCTTTCAGCAGTTATAAGGTGCGCTTTGTCACCCACAAGGATGTTAGCCGGGTGGACGTGGAAAAGGCCTTGAAGGAAATCGCGGCCGTTTTGAAAAATGGCGGGCACTAGCCCGCCCCACAGATTACGGTTAAGGCTATGGCGCTTTTCATCGGCCAGCTCTTGATTACCGGGGCCCTGCTCAGCGGAGTGGCCGCGCCCCTGCTCCGGGAAAAGTTCCCCTTCCTGAGGGAGCTTGTGGTGGGGATCGATGGCGATGTGGTCACGGCCGAGATTGCCGGAAGGTATGGGCTCATTGGATTTAAAGGCCTGGTAAAGATGCAGATGCTGGAATTTGTCTTTGCCCCTTCCCGCTACCGCATCGTGCTGCGGCTGTCGGCGGAACTGCGGCCTTTTTTCCTCGGGCCGCTGCTCCTGGGCCGGCTCAGGAAAACGCTCTCCCGACGCCCCGACGTGAGCTGGTCGGGGGGGCTCCTGACCCTGGAGCTTGCCAAGATGCCTCTCTTTGCGCGGCTAAAGAAGAGTTCGGCCTGGGAAGAGTTTTTTTCCCGGCTCGAAATCGCCCCTGGCAGGGACAGCCGCGGGCTGCTGTTCAATCTTTTTCTCCACGAACCCCACCGCGGCGAGGGTTCTCCCGACGCGGAAAGAGGGAGCTGAGAATGTGCTGAAGCTTTTCCTGCTCATCCTGCTGCTGCCCCTGGTTGAACTGTGGCTGCTCATCGAGATCGGGAGAACCATCGGCAGCGTCCCCACCATCCTGCTGGTCCTGGGGACGGCCCTGCTGGGGGCTGCGCTCGTCCGCTCCCAGGGATTCCACATCCTCTCGCAGATTCGCGTCGAGCTGGAACGGGGCATCATCCCCGGCGAGAGGCTCTTTGACGGCCTCTGCGTGCTTTTGGGTGGGCTCCTGCTCTTCACTCCGGGTCTCATCACCGACCTGGTCGGTTTTCTCCTGCTCATTCCCCGCACCAGGCGCTGGTTTAAAACCCTGCTGCGCCGCTATTTGCGGCGGATGCTCCAGCGCGGCGATCTTCTCCTTTGGTGGAGATGGTAGCTTCAACTTGCGCCTGGAGCTTCTAGGGGGCGGCTTCGAGATTGATGATGGCGCCCAGGGGGATGGTGACCGTCCCCTCCTGCACCTGGACCTGGAGCTTATCCGGGTGGGGCTGCCTCCTGTGGGCGACCCCGGTAAAGCAGCGCTCCCTCCCCTTTTCGAGGCAGGTTATTTTAAGCGGCAGGCCCGCTTGCATGGACTGCTCCACCAGGCGCTGGAACTGCTCCAGCTGCTGCTCGTCGGGGGGGGCGTGCCGCCTTTGCCATTCCTTCCAGGCTTCTTCCCGGCGGTGCCGGGCCAGGGCGGCGCGGTGCTCGGGCAGCATCAGGCTGCTGCAGGCAAACTGGTGGTACAGCTTTTTCTTCATCGTTCATGCCCTCCGATGAGCCTGGCGCGGGTGAAGAGCTGCCCCCCCGAGGTCAGCGAGGCGGCCCTGAAAAGAGCGGTCGGGCCGAAGCGCTCCCTGATCTCGTCCATGGCGTCGCTGAGCGCATCGGTGATTTCACGGCGGTTAAAGAGGGAAAGCTGATAAAAGCGGCGGTTGACGAGGCCGCTGAGGCTGACGCCCACCGCCCGCACCGGCCGGCCGTCCCAGTGGCGGCGAAAGAGCTGCCGCACGGTGGGGTAGACCTCCGGGCCGCTGGCGGCCGGTTCGGGAAGCTTTTTCTGGCGGGAGAAGCCGGAGGGGTGGTTGAAGTCGGCGCCGCGGCAGTACACGTGAACCGTGGTGCCCATCTTCCCCAGGGCACGGGCCCGGAAGCAGACCGCTTCGGTGAGCTCGAGCAGCACTGTTTCGATCTCCTCCGGGGCGGCGTAATCCCGCGGCAGGGTGGCGCAGTGCCCCACCCCTTTTGGAGGCGGCGCCGCGCCGGCCTCCAGGCTGGAGTAGTCGATGCCGTGGGCGTTCAGCCAGAGCAGCAGCCCGTTGACGCCCCAGAGCCGGGCCGGAATTTCGCGGGGCAGCCGGGCCAGGTGCCCGATGGTGCGCACGGCCATGCGGCGCAGGTGGAGCTCCATCCGCGTGCCTATCCCGAAGAGATCGCCAATGGGCAGCGGCCAGACGTGGGCCGCGTAGCTGGCGCTGTCCAGCTCAAAGAAGGCATCCGCCCTTTTCTTGGCGAAGCGGTCGCAAGCCATCTTGGCCTGGAGGGGGTTTTCCCCCAGGCCGATGCGGCAGCGGATCCCCAGCTTCTCCCAGACCTGCCTGATGATGCGGCGCGCCGTTTCGCGGGGGTCGCCCCAGAGCCGCTCGCAGCCGCTCAGGTCGAGAAACTGCTCATCGATGGAGTAGGGGACCACGCGGTCGGTGAACTGCTCAAAGATGCGGGTCATCTCCAGGGAGTATTCGAGGTACTTCTCCATGTGGGGACGGATAAAGATGATCTCGGGGCAGAGGCGGCGGCACTCCCAGGCCGGCTGGCCCGCCTTGACCCCGTATGCCTTGGCCTCCCTGCTGGCGGCAAGGACAATGCCGTGCCGCAGGGCGGGATCGCCGCAGACAGCCACGGGCTTGCCCCGCAGGGAGGGATTTTGGGCCGCTTCTACGCTGGCGTAAAACGACTCGGCATCGGCAAGGAGGATGGCTTTGCGCTGCTTCACCGGCGCCGTTCCTTTCGAACATATGTTCTCTTTACATTATATAATAATCTGGGGAAAATAGTAGCGGTATTTTTTGTCGGAAACGGTCACCGGAAGCAGGAAATGGACCGGGTCTGGAGAATAGGGAACAGCTAAAAGATTCGGCAAGGGATTCAACTTGAGAAAGGGTGAGCGAAGTGAGTGGAAAAATCTTTCATTGCCTTAAGGCGGAGCAGTTCGACCGGGCGTTCTTGGAGGACATCTGTGACCTGGCCGACAAGATTAGGGAGATCTCCCGCACCAAGGCCGGTATGGAGTACCTCGCCTCTATCCTGAACCACAAGCGGGCCATGCTCTATTTCGTGCAGCCATCGACGAGGACCTTTCTCTCCTTTTACAGTGCCTGCCAGATCCTGGGTATAAAGTGTGCCGAGGTCCGCGATCCCAAGACTTCATCGGAAGTTAAGGGTGAATCTGAAGAAGATACAGTGCGCACCTTCTCCCTCTACTTTGACCTCATCATCATGCGCCACCCGCGGGCCAATTTTGCCGAAAAAATTGCCTACCTGCTTGATGAAACCGATCACCCGGTACCGGTGATCAATGCCGGATCGGGCAAGGATCAGCATCCCACCCAAGCGCTCCTGGACATCTACACCCTGCGGCGCAGCTTTTTGCACCGTGGCGGCATTGCCCAGAAGAAGATCGCCTTTGTCGGTGACCTGCGCCGGGGGCGCACTGTCCGCTCCCTGGCCAAGCTGCTGACCCTCTTCGAGGAGATGAAGCTTTATTTCGTAGCGCCGGCTCCCTATCAGATCGGCGATGACATCATCGCCTACCTCGATGAGCACAAGACGGCCTACGAG
>JAAZIN010000044.1 GCA_012800855.1 Bacillota bacterium | reverse complement strand
TTGATGATTTTTGAGGGTAGAACATGGGAGGTGGGGAACATCCCCGGCGCAGGCGGGAGGCGGCCTCTCCGGAAGGGCGGGAAGTGACCCGCCCCCCGGATCAGCCCGGCAGCTTACTTCAATTCCACGGTACCGCCGGCCTCTTCGATCTTGGCCTTGATGGATTCCGCCTCTTCCTTGCTCACTTTCTCCTTCACCGGCTTGGGAGCGCCGTCCACCAGTTCCTTGGCTTCCTTGAGCCCCAGCCCGGTGATCTCGCGCACGACCTTGATCACCTGGATCTTCTTGTCGCCCGCCGCGGTAAGGATGACGTCGAATTCGTCTTTTTCCTCCTCGGCCGCTTCAGCGGGCGCGGCGGCTGCCGGAGCGGCCACCACGGCGGCCGGTGCCGCTGCGGTGACGCCAAATTCTTCTTCCAGAGCTTTCACCAGCTCGGAAAGCTCGAGCACGGTCATCCCCTTGACAATTTCCAGAACCTCGTTCACCTTGGACATGCCATCTACTCCTTTATAGTTATGTTATGGTCACGATTAAAAGCACCCTCAGGCGGTCTCCTTCAGGCGGCGCACCGCGTCGAGGGCATAAACCAGCTTGCGGATATTGCCCTGCAGGACATTGACCAGCCCTGCCAGGGGTGCCTGGAAGCTTCCGCAAAGCCGGGCCAGCAGAACCTCGCGGGGCGGAATTTCGCCCAGCGCCTTGACCTGCTCCGCGCTAAGCAGCTGCCCCGACAAGAGCCCCCCCTTGATGGAGAAAGCCTCGTTCTCCCGGGTAAATTCCAGCATCACCTTGGCCGCCCCAACGGGATCGGCGGCGGTATAGGCGATGGCCGTGGGGCCTTCAAGATAGGGCTCCAGCTTATCCAGCCCTATCTTCCGGCAGGCCAGCCTGGTAAGCGTGTTTTTCACCACGCGGTAGCGGCACTGCTCCGCTTTAAGGCGGCGCCGCAGCTGCGTAACCGAGGCCACGTTAAGGCCGCGGTAATCGGCCAGGATGATCAACTCCGCCTGCTGCAGCTCGCGGGCGATCTCTTCCACTAATTCTTCCTTGGCCTTCTTGGAGATCAACTCATCACCTCCTCCACCTGCAGCCAGAAAGTCTTCATTGATAAATAAAGGCTTTCCGTAAACGGAAAGCCCATGCGCGCAACCACCGCTGTGGCCGCGTAGCGGCATCTTCCCTCGGCAGGCGGCCCAGCGGGCCATTAAACGCTGCGTACCTGCTGTCTACGGAAACAAAGATTGGCCGGTTTATTATTAAATTTTACTTGCCCAGCGCAGCCGCTTTTTGAGGACTAATCTTGATCCCCGGTCCCATCGTCGAGCTGACGGTGACGGAGCGGAGGTACTGCCCCTTGGCTGCCGGCGGCTTCGCTTTCAGCAAGGCCTCAATGACGCTGTAGAAGTTTTCCTGGAGCTGCTCCAGGCCGAAGGAAACCTTTCCTATGGGCACGTGGACATTGCCCGCTTTCTCCGTGCGAAACTCCACCTTCCCGGCCTTGAATTCGGCGATGGTCCGGGCAAGGTCGAAAGTTACCGTGCCGCTCTTTGGGTTGGGCATCAGCCCACGCGGGCCCAGGATCTTCCCCAGCTTCCCCACCGTCCCCATCATGTCGGGGGTGGAGACGGCCACGTCGAAATCGAGCCAGCCGCCCTGTATCTTTGCGGCCAGCTCTTCTCCGCCCACGTAATCGGCGCCAGCCGCTTCAGCCTCCCGGGCCTTGTCCCCCTTGGCAAAGACCAGGACCCGCACCGTCTTGCCGGTGCCGTGGGGCAAGACCACGGAACCTCGCACCTGCTGGTCGGCATACTTGGGGTTCACCCCCAGCCGCACCGCCAACTCCACGGTCTCATCAAAAGCGGCCCGGCTGAGCTTTTTAACCAGCTCCAGGGCCTCTTCAGGGCTGTAGAGCGTCTCGCGATCAACTTGCTGCCTTGCTTCGCGGTACTTCTTGCCATGCTTGGCCATGCTTGTTTACCTCCTGTGGTTCCGGCGGGCTTAAAGCCCTCCCACGCCTTTATTTTTATACCTTAAGTTTTGCGCCCGGTTACGGTTCAATACTTATGCCCATGCTGCGGGCGGTTCCTTCAATGATCCGCGTAGCCGCTTCCAAGTCGTTGGCATTGAGATCCTCCATCTTCAACCTGGCAATCTCCTCAATCTTGGCCCGCGGCAGCGTGGCCACCTTGACCCGGTTGGGCTCACCGGAGGCTTTTTCCAGCCCCGCTGCCTTCTTTAGCAGAACCGCGGCGGGGGGCGTCTTGGTCACAAAGGTAAATGAACGATCCTCGTAAACGGTGATTTCCACGGGAATGATCAGCCCGGCATCTTTGGCCGTCCTGTCATTGAACTCCTTGCAAAAGGCCATGATGTTCACGCCATGCTGGCCCAGGGCCGGTCCAACCGGGGGAGCCGGTGTGGCCTTGCCTGCCGGTATTTGCAGCTTGATCATGCCGATAACTTTTTTCTTCTTCGCCATAGAAAACAACCTCCCGGAACAGCTGGCAGTCGCTTAAAATTTCTCCACCTGGTGAAAGCCGAGCTCCACCGGCGTTTCCCGTCCAAACAAGGACACCAGGACTTTCACCGTGCCCTTTTCCTGGTTGATCTCTTCCACCGTGCCTTCGAAATTCTTGAAGGGGCCGCTGATGACGCGCACAACCTGTCCCACCTCAAAATCTATGCGCGGCCGTCCCTCGGCGGCCATGCCCATCTGGCGCATGATCCGGTTGACTTCCTTTTCGCTTAAGGAAACCGGCTTGGAACCGGGACCTACAAAGCCGGTTACGCCGGGGGTGTTGCGGACCACGGACCAGGAATCGTCGTCAAGGATCATCTCCACCATGATGTAGCCGGGGAAAACCTTTTTTTCCACCGTTTTCTTCTGGCCGCCCTTGCTGGTAATCTCCTTCTCCGTGGGCACGAGGATCCGGAAAATGCGGTCTTTCATGTTCATCGATTCGACTCGCCGGAGCAGGTTTCTTTCCACCCTGTTTTCATAGCCGGCATAGGTATGAATGACATACCATTTCTTCTCCGGATGCTCGTTTTCCGCTTCCGGCTGCGGCTCCTCCGCGGACAAAGGCTCGTCTGGAAGCCTCTCCAAATTCTCACTCCTCCACAATTACCGCTTAATAACCAGCTGGAGTATCCTCAAAAAGACAGCGTCGAGCCCCCAGAAAAGAAGGCCAATGGCCAGCACGGTCCCAATAACCACGCCCGTGTAGACGGTAAATTCCCTCCTGGAGGGCCACTGGACTTTTTTCATCTCCAGGCGCACTTCACGCAGGTACTTTACCAGCTTTTTAATTGCTTTCATAAAACCAAAGACCTTTCCCCAAAGATGAGCTTACTTGGTTTCCCGGTGCAGCGTATGCTCGCCGCAGCGAGAGCAGTACTTTTTCAGTTCAATTCGTTCGGGGTTGTTTCGCTTGTTCTTCGTGCTGCTGTAATTGCGCTCCTGGCACTTGGTACAGGCCAAATGTATGGTTATGCGCATTTTTCGCCACCTTCCGTGAACATCAATCTACCACAACTGGGACCGCCATGTCAACAAAAAGGAAAGCTTACGGCACAATAAAGGGGCGGGTTTACCCGCCCCTGCGGCTGCAACGCCGCCGCTACTCGATCACTTCGGTAACCACACCGGCGCCCACGGTGCGGCCCCCTTCGCGAATGGCAAAGCGAAGGCCCGATTCAATGGCCACCGGGGTAATCAGCTCAATCTCCATGTTGATATCATCGCCGGGCATGACCATCTCCACACCCTCAGGCAGCTTGATCGTGCCCGTCACATCGGTGGTGCGAACATAAAACTGCGGCCGGTAACCCTGGAAGAACGGCGTATGACGACCGCCCTCCTCCTTCTTCAGCACGTAAACCTGCGCTTTAAACCTCG
>JAAZIN010000043.1 GCA_012800855.1 Bacillota bacterium | reverse complement strand
TGCCGGCTTGACAAAAGCTGCGGCGGAGGGGCTTATGTTATAATAGAAGAAACAGAAGGATCGGGGGAAGGAGATGCCTTACCGGCTGCTGGCCATAGACCTGGATGAGACGCTGCTGGATGAGCACTCCCGGATATCGCTGCGCAACAAGAGGGCCATCAGGGAGGCGGTCAAACGAGGGGTGATCATCACCATTTCCACGGGACGGATGTACCTCACCAGCATCCCTTACGTCAGGGAGCTGGCTTTAAATACCGACTGGCCCATGATTAATTACCAGGGTGCCCTGATTAAAACCACCGAAAGCGGCGAAGTCCTCTACCACCGCCCCCTGGCAAACAATCTTGCCGTGGCCGCCATCGCTGCGGCCGAAGAACTTGGCCAGGAGGTCTGCGCCTACGTGGATGAGCGGCTCTATTTAAACCGGGAAAACCGCTACTCCCAGTACTACCGCGAGAAATATAATATATCTGTCGAGGTGGTGAGCCCGCTTCATCTCTTCCTGGAGCAACAGGGCTGGAACCCGACGAAAATAACCGTTTTTAGCTGGGATGGAAAATTTTCAAAAATAAAAGAGGCCCTGGAGCCCTGCTGCCGGAATAAGCTGAACATGGTGGTGCCCTATCCCTATTTTCTCGAGTTCACCGACCGGGAAGCCACCAAGGGGCAGGCGCTGCAGCGGCTGGCCCGGGAGCTCGGCATCCGCCGCGAGGAGATTATTGCCTTCGGCGACGGCCATAACGACCTGGACATGATCCAGTATGCCGGGCTGGGGGTGGCCGTAGCCAATGCCGTCCCCGAGCTGCTGGAGGCGGCGGATATTGTAACCGCCGCCAACACCGAGGATGGAGTGGCCAGGGTGATTGAAGAGTACGTTCTCTGCCAGTAGTCCCGGTTAAAGTTTACATATGAACCTGGAGAGTGGGAGAATGTCATGGGCCAGAAGGATGCCATCCAGATTGTACTCATTACCGGGCTTTCAGGGGCCGGAAAGAGCCATGCCATCAACTGCTTTGAAGACCTCGGCTTCTTCTGCGTGGACAATTTGCCGCCTGCCCTTATTCCCAAGTTTGCCAAGCTTTGCCTCCAGTCGGAGGGGAAAATCAGCCGGGTAGCCCTCGTTTGCGACATGCGCGGCGGGGCCTTTTTCAACCACCTTTTCGAGGCGCTCCAGGAGATGGAGGGCAACGAGATCAATTACGAGATCCTTTTCCTTGAGGCCTCTGACGAGGTGCTGCTGCGCCGCTTTAAGGAGACGAGGCGGCGCCATCCCCTCTCCAACATGGGGTTGCTGGAAGCGATCCAGGCGGAGAGGCTGGCCTTGAGCGAACTGCGGGGAAAAGCGGACCGGATCATCGACACCTCCTCTTTCTCGCCGCGGGATCTAAAGGAGAAAATTTACGAGATTTACGAACCGGGGCAGCGGGAAAGGAGCATGCCTGTTATAATCGTCTCTTTTGGCTTTAAATACGGGCTGCCGCTCGATGCCGACCTGGTTTTTGACGTGCGCTTTCTGCCCAACCCGCATTACGTGGAGCACCTGCGCCCCCTGACGGGGGAGGATCCCCAGGTCAAGGAGTACCTCTGGCGGTGGATGGTCACGCACAAGTACATGCAGAAGCTGCAGGACCTGCTGGAGTTTTCCATTCCCTACTATATACGCGAGGGGAAGGCCCAGCTGGTGGTGGCCCTCGGCTGCACCGGGGGGAAGCATCGCTCCGTAGCCCTGGCCATTGAGCTGGCTCGGCTCCTGGGAAGCCGCTACCGGGTCCAGGTGGAGCACAGGGATATTAATAAAGTTTAAGGCAGGCCCCTGTACAGGGGCCGGGTTGGAGGTGAACGCCCATGTCCGGGATGCTGTACTGGCTCTACCCGGGACTGAAAATAAAGCGCTGGCTCCTGCTGGCTTTCTGCGGCCTGGGAGCGGCCTTTCTTGGCTTTCTCCTGCTTACAGGTCCCGCCGTCTTCCAGTTTCTCCAGGCGCGGCTGCCCCTTGCCGGAGCCTACCCCTATTTACTTTACGGGATTCTGCTCCTCTGCGGCGGGCTGCCGGCGCTGTTCTACGGCCTCTACCGCGCCCTGCGTGCGGCGAAGGAGGCGCTTCTGTTCAAGTCGAGGCATTCTCTTGTGGAAATGATCTTCACCCGCCGCTACCTTGCTGACGGGCCGCGCCTGGTAGCCATTGGGGGCGGGACCGGCCTCTCCACCCTTTTGCGCGAGTTGAAAAATTACACCTCCAACCTCACCGCCGTGGTTACCGTTGCCGATGACGGGGGCAGCTCGGGGCGGCTGCGCCATGAGCTGGGGATACTCCCCCCGGGAGACATCCGCGCCTGCATCCTGGCCATGGCCGACACGGAGCCGCTCATGGAGATGCTTTTCAATCATCGCTTTACCGGCGGGGAAGGGCTGGCCGGGCACAACTTTGGCAACCTCTTCATTGCCGCCATGACGGAGATGTTTGGCTTCCAGGAGGCGGTAAAATTCTTTGGCAAGGTCCTGGCCATTCGCGGCCAGGTTTACCCGGTGACCCTGGACCTGGTGCAGCTGGAATCCGTGGACGAAAGGGGCGAAAAAATCCTGGGCGAGTCCGTGCACAGCAGCCGCGGCGGCTTCTTGAAGCGCGTGGCCCTGCGTCCCACCGAGGCAAAGCCCCTTCCCGAAGTGCTGCGGGCCATTGCCGACGCCGACGCCATCATCCTGGGGCCGGGCAGCCTCTTTACCAGCGTTCTCCCCAACCTGCTCGTGCCGGGGGTGGTTGAGGCGTTGTTGAGCTCTCCGGCGCCGGTGTTCTACATCTGCAACGTCATGACCCAGCCCGGGGAGACGGCCGGCTTCAGCGCTTCCGACCATCTCCGGGCCCTCCTGGAGCACACGTCACCGCAGTTGGTGGATTACGTGGTGGTCAATTCCGACCTGGCCATTTCGCCGGCGGAGCTGGCTCCTTACCGGGAACGCGGAGCCGACCTGGTGCGGCCGGACTATGAAAACCTGCGCAAGCTCGTGCCCCGCATTATCAGCTACCCGCTCATCAATCGCTCCATGCTCAGCCGCCACCACGGGCCCAGCCTGGCCCGCTTGCTCATGGGGCACATCCCGGCGGGGATGAAGCGGGGCTGGAATGCGTGGGAGAGCCGCTTTTTCTCCCGCTCATTCCCAAGAGCCTAGGCCGTCGAAAGGAGAGTTGAGGCCGTGTCCTTTACCCGGCAGGTAAAAATGGAGCTGGTGCACCATGACCAGAGGGCGCCCTGCTGCAGCCGGGCCGAACTGGCGGCCATGCTGCTCCTGCGCGGCTACCTCACCATTCGCGCCCGCGAGCACATTTTAAGCCTCGAGCTGGAACACATGGCCCTGGCCCGCCACCTTTACAGCCTCTTCAAGGAGACCGGGGCCGGTTCCGCGGCCGTCTTGCGCAAGCAGGAACGGCGCCTGGGCAAGAAATGCTATCTTCTCCAGCTTGCCGGCAGGGAGAGGATCGCCTCGCTCCTGCAGGAGCTCGACTTAAACGGCGGCCCGGAACCCAATTATCTCCTCAGGGTCCCCCCCAAGGTGCCTGCCCAGCGCTGCTGCCGGCGCGCTTTTCTCAGGGGGGCTTTCCTGGCCGGGGGCTCCATCAGCGCTTCGGCCGGCGCCGGCTATCACCTGGAAATCAACTGCGGCTCCCGGGAGACGGCCCTGGCCCTGCGCGCCTGCCTGGCTGCTTTTGACGTGCCGGCCTCTCTCAGGCGCCGCGGGGAGAGCTACTTTCTCTACCAGAAGAATTCGGAGGCCATCGCCGACTTTTTGCGGATCATCGAGGCGGGCGGCGCTCTCCTAGCGCTGGAGAGCGCCAGGGTGATCCGGAGCATGCGCAGCCAGGTAAACCGGCTGGTCAACTGCGAAACAGCCAACTTGGACAAGATTGTCGCTACGGCGCAGCAGCAGCTGGCTCTCATCGATCAGGTGGAGCGGCACATCGGCCTGGAGAACCTCTCGCCGGCCCTGCGCGAGGCGGCACTGATGCGGCGCCGCTACCCCGAGGCATCGCTGCGGGAGCTGGGGCGGATGTTTGATCCTCCGCTGAGCAAGTCGGCAGTGAATTACCGCTTCAGACAGCTGTCGCTTCTCGTTGAACGAAAAGAGGATGAGCTTAAGGACAATTCCGCCGAAAGGAAAGCATAAATATGGGTTAAGGGGGCGCGGTTTTTCGGCTGGAGGTTCTCCAAGAACGACGAAGCAGGAAAATACAGAATTTATGTCGAATCATCAGCCTGAGGAGTGGCGGAGATGAGGCTGGATTACGAGCTAAAACTCGAGCAAAGCCAGAAGCTGATCATTACCCCGGAATTAAAGCTGGCCATAAACATCCTGCAATATTCCGCCCTGGAGCTGCAAGACTTTATCCAGGAGGAGCTTCTAAGCAATCCCGTGCTGGAGATTGGAGACGGCGAACTGGAAGGCGAGGAAGAGCCCCCGGAGCAGCTTCCGGAAGATGATTTTCCCTGGGAGGAATACTTCCGGGATGCAGACCTGGACCTGGCCGGGTACATGCCCAACCCCGCCAGGAGGGACTGGAGCGAGTTCCCCAGCGTGGACAACTACGCCGGCAGCCCGAGCACGATGATGGAAGAACTGCTCGGGCAGCTGCGCCTGATCGATCTCACGCCGCGGCAGTACGGCATCGCCGCTTATATCATTGGCAACCTGGAACCGGACGGCTACCTGCGCGCCGATTTGCATGAGCTGGCCGAGGCCCTGGGCGTGCCGCTGGAAGAAATGGAAATGGGGCTCAAGATCGTGCAGGGCCTGGAGCCGCCGGGAATTGCCTCGCGCAACCTCCGTGAATGCCTGCTGCTGCAGCTTCAATCCCTGGAAAATCCCCCGCCGCTGGCGGTTAAGATCGTAGAGCAGTACCTCTCCTCCGCCGCCGAAGGCCGCTACCGGCAGATTGCCGCCCGGCTGGGCTGCGATGTTGCCGAGGTCCAGGCGGCCGTTGATTTTATCCGCACCCTGAACCCCAGGCCCGGCGCCAACTTTGGCGGAGCGGCGGATACGCGCTACATCGTGCCCGATATCATCGTGGAAAAAGTTGACGGCGAGTACGTGATCCTGATGAACGACCAGGTTGCCCCCCATCTTACCATCAGCCCCTTTTATCAGAGGCTGGCCCGCAGCGGGGTGGCCGATGAAAAGCTTTCCAATTTTATCAAGAGCAAGCTGGAAAAAGCCGCCTGGCTCCTGCGCAGCATCGAGCAGCGGCGCCTCACCCTCTACCGGGTGGCGCAGAAGATCGTGGAGATCCAGCAGCCCTTCCTGGAGCACGGCATCAAGCATCTTAAGCCGCTGACCCTGAAAGATGTGGCGCGGGCTGTGGGCGTGCACGAGTCTACCGTGAGCCGCGCCACGGCCAACAAGTACATGCAGACGCCGCGCGGCCTCTACCCCTTGAAGTTTTTCTTCTCCAGCGGCCTCACCGGCGAGGGAGGCGAGGATTATTCCTCGCACAGCATTAAAAGCTACCTGCGTGATTTAATCGAGCACGAGGATCCGCAAAACCCCTTCAGCGATCAGCAGCTGACGGAGCTGCTGGAAGCGAAGGGAATTTTTATTTCCCGCCGCACTGTGGCCAAGTACCGCGAAGAGCTCTCCATTCCCGCTTCCTACCGCCGCCGTCGGCATTAAAGGCCGGTGGCTGGAGGGGAATGTCCCAGGGGCCGTTTGCGGCCATCCTGGCTTCCAGCTTTTCCATGTTTGCCATAGAGCACCTTGGGTATTTAAAGCCTGCTTATTTCATCCTTCTCACCTCTCACCTCTCATTTATACTTACTTTTGTGGTAGAATAATGGTTGCCAATGAAATTTAGCCCAAAGGACGGTGAGATGCAGGTGAAGCTTAGCGTGGCTGACGTGGAGGTTAAGGGGAAGAGGGTGCTCCTGCGCGTTGACTTCAACGTGCCCCTGGAAGAGGGGCGGGTGAAAGACGACACCCGCATCCGAGCGGCACTGCCGACGATAACCCATCTCCTGCAAAGAGGAGCCCGTCTTATCCTCGTTTCCCACCTGGGTCGACCCAAGGGAGAAGCCAGGCCGGAGCTGCGTCTCGATCCCGTGGCTAAACGGCTATCCGAGCTGCTGGGCCAAAAGGTGCGCAAGCTCGATGAAGTCGTGGGGCCGGAAGTGGAGAAGGCGGTGCAGGAACTTGCCGATGGCGAAGCCCTGCTGCTGGAGAACGTCCGCTTTGAAAAGGGGGAAGAGAAAAACGATCCCGCCTTTGCGGCCCGGCTGGCCCAGCTGGCCGATCTCTTTGTCAACGATGCCTTTGGGACAGCCCACCGGGCCCATGCTTCCACCGCCGGGGTGGCGGCACACATCCCCGCGGTGGCCGGCCTCCTGATGATAAAAGAGATTGAAAACCTGTCGCGATGCCTGGAGCAGCCGGCACGCCCCCTGGTGGCCATCCTGGGAGGCGCCAAGGTCTCCGATAAATTGAATATAATCCGCCGCTTCCTGGAGCTGGCCGACATGCTCCTTATCGGCGGCGGCATGGCCAACACCTTCTTTGCAGCCATGGATTGCCCCATGGGCGATTCCTTCTTTGAAGAGGGGATGGTGGAGCAGGCTCGTGCTATCCTTGAGGCGGCCGAGGAAAGCAGCTGCTGCTTGCAGCTGCCCGTGGACCTCGCCGTCACCCGGGAGCTGAAGCCGGAGGCGCCTTTCAAGGTGGTTCCCGCCGCCGATATTCCCGAAGGGTGGAAGGCGGTGGATATCGGCCCGGAGACGGCGGCGCTTTTTGCCGAATCCGTCGCCGATGCGGGGACCGTTCTCTGGAATGGCCCGCTGGGGGTTTTTGAGACGCCTCCCTTCCACCGCGGCACCGAGACAGTGGCCAGGGCGGTGGCTCAAAGCAAGGCCTTCTCCATTATCGGCGGCGGGGATATTGTGGCCGCCATCGAAGGATTCGGCCTGGCGGATAAGATCAGCTTCATCTCTACCGGCGGTGGAGCCACCCTGGAGTTTTGGGAGGGGAAGGAGCTCCCCGGCATCGCCGTTTTGCAGGACAAGTAAAGAATTAAGCAGAGAAGCGGAGGTATCCTGAACATGGGTTTGATCATTGCCGCCAACTGGAAGATGCATAAGTCGGCCTCCGAGGCGGAGACCTTCTGCCGTGAGTTGAGGCGGCGGGAAAAGGAACTTCAGGGGGTGGAGGTGCTGGTCTGCCCTCCTTTCACCGCACTGGCCGCCGCCGCGGAGGTGCTTGCCGGCAGCAGCATTAAGCTGGGGGCGCAGAACATGTTCTGGGAGGACAAGGGTGCCTTCACCGGGGAGATTTCGCCGCTCATGCTGAAGGATTTCGGCGTGAGCCATGTCATCATCGGCCATTCCGAGCGCCGCCACATCCTCGGTGAAGACGATGCCGCCATCCGGCGAAAGCTGGAGGCGGCGCTGCGGCACGGGCTGACGCCGCTGCTTTGCATCGGGGAGAAGGAGGAAGAGCGCGATCAAGGCGAGACCGGCGCCGTGCTGGAGCGCCAGTTGCGGGCGGCCCTGGAAGGGTTCGAGCCGGGCGCTTTTAAGGAACTGGTGGTGGCCTACGAACCGGTTTGGGCTATCGGCACGGGGCGGGCCGCTTCGCCGGCCGATGCCGACAACGCTGCCGTCCTGGTGCGCCGGCTCGTGGAGCAGCTTTGGGGCAGCGAGGCGGCGTCTGCAGTGCGGGTGCAATATGGCGGCAGCGTCAACGCGGGCAATATCGGCGGCTTTGCCGCCCTTCCCTCCATCGACGGAGCCCTGGTGGGAGGGGCCAGCCTGGAGGTTGATTCCTTCATTTCCCTCATCCTTGCCGCCAGGGAGGCGGCCGGGTGCTGAATCCTGTAGCGTTGGTCATTCTGGACGGATGGGGCTGCCGCAGCGAGGCCGCTGGCAATGCCATTTGGCAGGCGCACACGCCGCAGATGGACTATTTTACAAGCAAATTTCCCTGGTGCCTGCTCGACGCCGCCGGCGAAGCGGTGGGCCTGCCGGCGGGGCAGATGGGCAATTCGGAAGTGGGGCATCTCAACCTGGGCGCGGGACGCATTGTCTACCAGGACCTCAGCCGCATTTCCCGCGCCATCAAGGACGGCTCCTTCTTTGAAAACCCCGTTCTTCGGGAAGCGATGCAATGGTCTCTCCAGCACGGCAGCAGCGTGCACCTGGTGGGCCTGGTCTCTGACGGCGGTGTGCACAGCCATGTGGACCACCTTGACGCCCTGCTGGAGCTGGCGGAGCGCCAGGGAGTGGAGCGAGTTTTTGTCCACGCCATTCTCGATGGTAGGGATACACCACCGGCCAGCGCCCGGCCGCACCTGGAGCGCTTCTACAAGCGCAGCCTGGAGCGGCGAAGGGGCTACATCGCCACCATTTGCGGGCGCTACTATGCCATGGACCGGGACAGGCGCTGGGAGCGCACGGCGAAAGCTTACGCCGCCTATGTTTACGGCGAGGGGAGGCGCGCCTTCGACCCGCTGCAGGCCCTGGAGGAGGCCTACAGCCGGGGCGAAACGGACGAGTTCGTTCAGCCGGTGGTGATAACGAACCGCGACGGGGAGCCGCTGGCGACGATGCGGGAACATGACAGCGTCATTTTGTTTAACTTTCGCCCCGACCGCGTTCGCCAGATCAGCCATGCCCTGGTGGACGAGGAGTTTACTTTCTTTGATCGGGGCCCGGCGGCGCCGCGGCTGCATGTTGTAAGCATGACCGAGTACGAGCGCACCCTCCCCCTGCCGGTGGCCTTCCCGCCGGAGTACCTGAAAAACACCCTGGGCGAGGTTTACAGCAATGCCGGCTGCTTGCAGCTGCGCATTGCCGAGACGGAAAAATATGCCCATGTAACCTTCTTCTTTAACGGGGGACGCGAAAAGCCCTTCCCCGGCGAAGAGCGGATCCTGGTTCCCTCGCCAAAAGTAGCCACCTACGACCTGCAGCCCGAAATGAGCTCGGCGGGGGTGGGCGAGGCGGCGGTGCAGGCCATCATGGAGGGGCGCTACCAGCTGATAGTAGTTAATTTTGCCAACGCGGACATGGTCGGCCATACCGGGGTCCTGGAGGCGGCGGTGAAGGGGGTGGAGGCGGTGGATCGGCAGCTCGGCCTGATTGCCCGGGCGGCGCTGAAGCGGGGCTGGCGGCTCATCATCTGCGCTGACCACGGCAACGCCGAGAGAATGATCGGTGAGCAGAACGGCGCCCACACCGCCCATACCACCAGCCGTGTGCCCTTCATCCTTATCGGGGCGGGCCAGGTGCGGCTGCGTCAGGACGGCTGCCTGGCCGATGTGGCCCCCACGGTCCTGGAGCTGGCCGGCTTGCCGCAGCCTCAGGAGATGACCGGGCGCAGCCTGATTACTTGACCGCCCCAGCGCCTTTCGGGCTGCTAAGCGCTGCGTCGTGATTCATCCTGGGCGAAGCGCAATATCTCTTCCACCAACCTGACGGAGAGAGATGACCAAGAGGGAGTGTTAGACGATGAAAGAACAGATCGCGGAAGTAAAAGCGCGGGAAATCCTCGACTCCCGCGGCAATCCCACCCTGGAAGCGGAAGTCATCCTGCAGGGAGGCTGGCGAGGACGGGCGGCTGTCCCCTCGGGAGCTTCTACCGGAGCCTTTGAAGCGGTGGAGCTGCGCGACGGCGACAAGAAGCGCTACCTGGGCAAGGGCGTGCTCAAGGCGGTGGCCAACGTCAACGAAAAAATTGCCCCCGCCCTGCGCGGCTTAAATGTTCTCGAGCAGCACCGTATCGACAGGGTGATGCTGGAGCTTGACGGGACCCCCAACAAGGAGAAGCTGGGCGCCAACGCCATTCTCGGCGTCTCCATGGCGGCGGCGCGCGTTGCAGCGGCCATGCTCAACCTTCCGCTCTACCGCTACCTGGGCGGGCTGCAGGGAGTGCTGCTGCCGGTGCCCTTCATGAACATTCTCAACGGGGGGAAGCATGCCGACAATAACGTGGACATCCAGGAATTCATGATCGTTCCCGCCGGTGCGGAGAACTTCAGCCGCGCCCTGCAGATGGGCACGGAGGTGTTTCACCACCTGAAAAAGATACTTGCTTCGCGCGGCATGAATACGGCCGTGGGCGACGAGGGCGGCTTTGCCCCCGACCTGGAATCCAATGAAGCGGCCCTGGAGGCGCTCACCGCGGCCATCGAAGCCGCCGGCTACCGTCCCGGCGAGGATGTTTTCCTGGCCCTGGACGTGGCTGCCACGGAGCTGCTCCAGGAGGGGGGCTACCGCCTGGAAGGAAAGCTGCACAGCGCCGATGAGCTCATCGCCTACTACCGCCGCCTGGCGCAGCGCTACCCCGTGATCAGCATCGAGGACGGCCTGGGCGAGGAAGACTGGGCGGGCTGGGCCCGCTTGACTGAGGCGCTGGGCGGGAGCCTGAAGCTGGTGGGCGACGATCTCTTTGTCACCAACCCGCAGCGCCTGGCGTCAGGGATCGAGAAGGGGATTGGCAACACCATTCTCATCAAGCTGAACCAGATCGGCACGCTCAGCGAAACCCTGGAGACCATTGCCCTGGCCCATCGCTCCGGCTACGGGGCCATTATCTCGCACCGCTCCGGCGAAACGGAAGACAGCTTCATTGCCGACCTGGCGGTGGCTTCAGGGGCGGGCATGATTAAAACCGGCGCCCCCTCGCGGGTGGACCGCGTGGCCAAGTACAACCAGTTGCTGCGCATTGAGGAATCGCTTGGTGAGAGCGCCCGCTTTGCCGGCCGGGCCATCTTGAGCAGATAAGCGTCTTCTTTCCCGGCATGCGCCGGCTCACAATGCTGGAACAACAGCTGTGAGCACGCAGCTGGAATTGTTTTTCAGGCCGATGAAAGATATTGTCGTTACGGTACCGCTTCCGCACCAGTTACATGAGGCCGGAAAGGTTATTCTAAATGCTTTTCGGGAGGAGGCTGTTTTATCATCTTTCATCGATCTGTCCCGGAAAAGCGCGCGAGAATCTTATTACCAGGTTCTCAAGCTCAAGCTTGCCCTCTACCACGAAGCAGGGCATCCTCTTTTCACGGCTCTAAGCGACGGCCGGGTTGTCGGTGCGGTCATTCTGAACAGCCCCCATGTCCATATTTCCAGGGGACGCTTGTTTCGGAAAGCGCTGCCGTCGCTGCCGCGTATGCTCGGCCTGCTGCCGTATTCCATCCGGGCAATGCGTCTCGGCAATCTGGTGAGGCCTCCCGCGAACCTGCCCGAGACGCATTACACTCTTGAACTACTGGCGGTACATCGACTACACCAGGGAAAGGGAGTGGGGCGGCTTCTTCTTGAGCACATAGCCCGGTTTTGTTCAGCTGACCAAACCGCTTCCGGCATCTACCTCCTCACGGGGGATGAGAAGAACCGGGCCCTCTATGAAAAATTTGGCTACCGCCTGTGGGAAAGCAGGCAGGGGGGGGCTCTTACCGTCTACCATATGTTCTTGGAAAACCGCGGCACGGTTTGCCGGTAGTCGCGTTTTGTGTTAGAATGAATGAGCTTTAGTTCAGGAGCGGGGGTGGCTTTATGCTGCTTTATATTCTCATTGCCTTTTATATTCTCATATGCTTAGGCTTGATCGCCTCGGTGCTGCTGCAGTCGGGGCGCAGCGCCAGCCTGGGGGTTATTGAGGGCGGCGCGCAGAGCCTCTTTGGCAAGAAGAAGGGCCTGGACGATGTGCTCAGCCGGGTGACTACAGGCCTGGCCATAGCGTTCATGCTCTTGACCATTGTGCTGACGATTTTACGATAGCTGACCCTGCTTACAGGCACGGGCCGGAGGAAGGGAGCCGCCTTCTGGGCGCTCCTTTTATTTTGCTCCGCCTGGGGGTATAATGTAGACAAGTTAGCATTAGAGTAAATTTATGGAGGAGAAACAGATGGATCGCCAAGAGGCACTGCGCCTGGTTAACCAGGAGGTTAAGACAAGGAACCTGGTCAAGCACATGCTGGCGGCGGAGGCGGTAATGCGCCGCCTGGCCCGGGAACTGGGGCAGGATGAGGAGCTCTGGGGCCTGGCCGGCCTGCTGCACGACCTTGATTACGACAAGACGGTGGACCAGCCCGAGCGGCATGGTCTTCTCGGGGCGCAGATCCTGGAGGAAAAAGGAATGCCCGCCGAGCTGGTACACGCGGTCAAGGCCCATAACGAGATGATCGGGGTGGAACGGGAGACGCTTCTCGACAAGGCCCTCTACGCCGCCGACCCGGTGACGGGGCTGCTGGTGGCCGCGGCCTTGATCCATCCTCAAAAAAAGCTGTCGGCAATTGACGTTCCCTTCGTCATGAATCGCTTTAAGGAGAAGAATTTCGCCCGCGGCGCGGATCGGGGCCAGATTGAGAGCTGCCGCGAGCTGGGCCTGGAGCTGGAACGCTTCATTGCCCTGAGCCTGGAAGCGATGCAGTCAATTGCTGCCGATCTGGGGTTGTAAGCACCGGCATGAAAGATCCGATAGTGGAATCATTTCCGCAGTGGCGGGAAAAGGTCATCCAAGTACTTGAAGGGCACCATCTCCCCTCCCTGACGCTGCGGCAGCTCAGCGCCGCCCTGGGGCTGCGGGAGGAAGAAAGAAAGCTACTGGCGGAGCTGCTGAAGGAGATGGCAGCCTGCGGCCTGCTGGTAAAGACGGGGCGGAACCGCTACGGGCTGCCCCGGCGGCATGACTGCGCCAGCGGGGTGGTGATGGGCAGCGGGCGCGGCTACGCCTTCATCCGGCCCGATTCCGGGGGCGAGGATATCTTCGTCCGCCCCGGCGCGCTGAAAAGCGCTGTTCACGGGGACCGGGTGCTGTTCCGCCTTGTCTCCCCCGGCGGCCGCCGCCGCAAGCCCGAGGGGGAGGTGGTGGCCGTCCTGCAGCGCGGCTGTGAGCAGCTCGTGGGGACGCTGGAGCGGCGCGGCAGGCACTACTACGTTATCCCTGACGATAGCCGCTTCGGCCGGGCGGTAGCCATCACGCGCAGCTTGCGGGAAGCACGCCGCGGCGATAAGGTCGTGGTGAAGATAGATGCCTGGCCGGAGGGGCGCGGCCCCTCCCGCGGACACCTGGTGGAGCGCATCGGTCCCCCGGGGGCCCCGGGAACGGAGCAACTCCTTTTTGACCGGCGCTACGGCATCCCCGGTGAATTTTCGCCGCGGGTTTTAAAAGAGCTGGAGACGCTCCCCCCCGAGGAGGACATCCCGCAGATTGCCTCCGCGGAGAAGCGCGCCGACCTGCGCAGCCTGCTCATGGTGACCATTGACGGGGAAGACGCCAGGGATTTTGACGACGCCGTCTCCCTGGAGCCGCTCCCTGAAGGCGGCTACCGCCTGGGGGTGCACATCGCCGATGTATCCTATTACGTCAGGGAGGGGCAGGCCATTGACCGGGAGGCGCTGGCGAGGGGTACCAGCATCTACCTCGTCGACCGGGCCGTGCACATGCTCCCGCCGCTGCTTTCGGAGAACCTCTGCAGCCTGAAGGCGGGCCAGGATCGCCTGGCCCTGAGCGTGCTGCTCCATCTTTCCCCCGCCGGCGACCTGGAAAGCTACCGTTTCCTGCCCAGCATCGTGCGGGTGTCGCGCCGCCTCACCTACCCCCAGGTGGAGGCCTTCCTGGCTGGTGAAAGCGATCTGGGCGGAGAGGGGGCGGATCCCGGGGAGATGCTGCGGCAGATGGACCGCCTGGCGGCGCTGCTGCGGCGCAGGCGGCTGCGGCGGGGCGCCCTCGATCTCGACCTCCCCGAGGCGCGCTTCATCCTCGATGAAGAGGGGAAGGTCACCGGCGTGGAGCGCCACCGGCCGGGCCGCGCCGAGTCGCTCATCGAAGAGTTCATGATCCTGGCCAACGAAGCGGTGGCCTCTCACTTCGCGCGGGAAGAGCTGCCCCTCATCTACCGGGTCCATGCCGTGCCCGATGCGGAGAAGCTGGCCGCGCTTCGCGAAACCCTTTTGCGGCTGGGCCACCCGGGCGTGGCCGGGCTGCGCGAGCTCAAGCCCCACCATTTAAAAACGCTCCTGGAAAAATCGGCCGGTGAACCCGCCGAAGCGCTCATCCGCTACCTGGTGCTGCGCTCCCTGCCGCAGGCCCGCTACAGCACCGTCAACGAGGGCCACTTCGGCCTGGCCTCGCGCTTCTACTGCCATTTTACCGCCCCTATCCGGCGCTACCCTGACCTGGTGGTGCACCGGGTGCTGAAGGAATCGCTGGCGCCGGGGGGGCTTAACGAAAGGCGGCGCGCCATTTTGCAGGCGCGGCTGCCGGGGATTGCCGCGCATGCCTCGGAGAGGGAGCGGGAGGCGATGGAGGCGGAGCGGGCCAGCGAAGACATGAAAAAGGCCGAATTCATGAAGGGGAAGCTGGGAGAGGTCTTCCCGGGGATCATCAGCGGTGTGACCGGCTTCGGCCTCTTCGTGGAGCTGGAGAACACGGTGGAGGGGATGATCCCCTTGAGCGAGCTGGACGATGATTACTATGCCTACCAGGAGGACAGGGCTGCCGTCGTCGGCGAGCGCACCCGCAAAGCCTACCGGCTGGGCGATCCTGTCCTTGTCCGGGTCGTCCGCGTAGATACCGCCGCCGGGAAGATCGCCTTCTCCCTGGTGGAGGAAGGATAGAACCGCCGGCGGGAATAAATATAAAATTTCTCAAAGGAGGCTGGTTTGTCCATGGATCTCTACGAAGCGCTGGAAGGAAGGCGCAGTATCCGCAAGTATACCGCCGATCCGGTACCCGACGAGACGCTGCAGAAGCTGCTGCAAGCCGCCCGCCTGGCCCCTTCGTGGAAAAACGGCCAATGCTGGCGCTTTATTGTCGTCCGCGATCCATCCCGCAAGCAGCAGCTCTCCGCTTCGCTGCCCGATGGCAATCCCTGCAAAAGGGCCATTGCCGAGGCACCCGTGGTGATCGTGCTCTGCGCAGACCCGCACGCTTCGGGGCATCAAGATGGCAAGGACTACTACCTGCTCGATGCCGGCCTAGCCATGCAGCAGCTCATGCTGGCTGCCCACGCCGAGGGCCTCGGTACCTGCTGGGTGGCCTTGTTCGATGAGGCTGCGGCTCGCCCGGCCTGCCATGTTCCCGAGCCTTACCGCATCGTCGCCCTGACACCCCTGGGGGTGCCTGCGCACCAGCCCTCGCCGCGCCCGCGCCGGGAGCTGAAGGAAATTGTCTTTGCTGAAGAATGGGGAAAACCACTGGAATAAAGTAGGAGGAGGAATAATCCATGCAAGAAGTGCTTCAGTTTTTGAAAGACAACGCCCCCTTTTACGTGGCCACTGTCGACGGCGACAAGCCCAGGGTTCGCCCCTTCGGCTTCGTCATGGAGCATGACCACAAGCTCTGGTTCTGCACCAACAATAGAAAAAATGTCTACAAGCAGCTGCAGGCCAATCCCAGCGTGGAGATAACGGCCACGGCGCCCGACAAAACCTGGCTCCGCCTGCGGGGGAAGGCGGTTTTTGGCACTACCCGCGCCATCAAGGCAAAGGCCCTGGAACTGGCCCCCGTTCTAAAGAACATGTACTCCGTGGACGACAACCTCTTTGAGCTCTTCTACCTTGAGGAAGCAGAGGCCACCTTTTGCAAGCTCACCGGAGAGCCCATTAAAACGATAAAGCTTTAAATTGACCTTAAATTATCCTTTCTTCTTGAGCTCAGCCAGGCATGGGCCGCTTTCCACATCTCGCCCATGAACAGGGGGGTTAGGGAAAGGGCCGCCACGTAGAACCACTTCTCCGGGTCAAGGGGCACCACGTGGAAGATGCCGGCGACAGCCGGGACCAGCAGCACAAACAGCTGCAGGGCGCCAGAGATGACCACCGCGCCCAGCAGCTGGCGGTTGGCGTAAAAATTACGTCCCACCACGGAGTGGTGCAGCGAGCGGAAGTTAAAGACATGCACCAGCTGGCAGAGAGACAGGGTGGCAAAGGCCATGGTGCGCCCCACTTCCACGGATTCGCCGGCCCCGACGGAAAATGCCGCCAGGGTGATGAGGCCGATGAGCAGGCCGAAGGCGATGAGCGTCCGCACCGTGTGGGCGTCAAAGAGGCCGCTCTGGGGATCCCGCGGCGGGCGGCGCATCATGTCGCTCTCCCGCGGGTCCACTCCCAAGGCCAGCGCCGGCAGGGTGTCGGTAATGAGGTTGACCCAGAGGATCTGGATGGGCAAGAGGGGCAGGGGCCAGCCCAGCAGGATGGCGAGGAAGATGGTCACGATCTCGCCGGCGTTGCAGGAGAGGAGGAAGAATACCGCTTTCTTGATATTTTCGTAGATCACCCGCCCCTCCTCCACGGCGTGCACAATGGTGGCGAAGTTGTCGTCGGCGAGAACCATCTCCGCCGCCTCCTTGGCCACGGCGGTGCCTGTCCGCCCCATGGCCGTGCCGATGTCGGCCTGCTTGAGGGCGGGAGCGTCGTTGACCCCGTCGCCGGTCATGGCCGCAATCTCCCCGTTGGCTTTCAGCGCCCTGACGATGCGCACCTTCTGCTCCGGCGCCACGCGGGCGAAAACCTTCAGCCGGTCGATGCGGGCGGCCAGCTCCTCGTCGTCGATCTGCTCTAGCTCCAGGCCCGTGATAATCTCATCCCTGCTTGAGGCCAGGCCCAGCTCCCGGGCTATGGCCAGCGCCGTCTCCGCGTGGTCGCCGGTGATCATCTTCACATCGATGCCCGCCTCGTGGCAGGTCTTGATGGCTTCCTTCGCCTCGGGGCGCGGCGGGTCGATCATGCCCATGAAGCCGGCAAAGACAAGCTCTCTTTCCGCCTCTTCCATGGGCAGGCAGGCGGCTTCTTCCGGCAGCGGGCGAAAGGCGAAGCCAAGAACGCGCAGGGCATCCCGGGCCATCTCCCCGTTGCGGGAGAGCAGCTCCTCCTTCTGCGAGGCGGTCAGTTCCTCCAGGCCCGAGGGGGTTATGCGGTAGCGGCAGCGCTCCAGCACCATGTCGGGAGCCCCCTTGGTGAGGAGCCAGGCGCGGCATTCTTTCAAGCCCGGCCAGGGCAGTGCCAGGTCGCCGAGGTGCACCGTGCTCATCAGCTTGCGCGTGGAGTCAAAGGGGTATTCGTGAATGCGGGGCAGCGCTGCCGCCAGTTCGCTGCGCACTAGGCCGGCTTTTTCGGCAACGGTGATCAATGCTCCCTCGGTAGGATCGCCCACCACCTTGAACTGCCCTTCCTCTTCCAAGATACAGGCGTCATTGTTCAGAAGACCGATGGTTAGAAGGAGGCGCAGCAAGCGATCCTGGAGCGGCTCAATGACCTCATCTCCCGACAAAAATTCTCCCTTGCTTTTATAACCTTCCCCGGTAACCTTGATGGGAGCTGCGCCGTAATCGATTCGCCGGACAGTCATCTCGTTTTGGGTCAGCGTGCCCGTTTTATCGGAGCAGATTACCGTGGCCGCCCCCAGGGTCTCCACCGCCGGAAGCTTGCGGATGATGGCTTGCTGCCGGGCCATGCGCTGCACGCCCAGTGCCAGGACGATGGTGATGATTGCGGGCAGTCCCTCGGGAATGCTGGCCACGGCCAGGCTGACCGAGGTGAGGAACATGGGCAGGATGTCGATTCCGCGCAGCACGCCCAGGATAAAGATGAGGGCGCAGAGAAAGATGGCCAGAAGGCCCAGCCGCCGCCCGAAGTGATCCAGCTTCTTTTGGAGCGGTGTCTTCTCCACCGGGGCGGCCTGAATCATCCCGGCAATGTGGCCGATCTCCGTGTTCATCCCCGTGGCGGTAACCAGGGCGCAGCCGCGGCCCGCCGTGGCCATTGTCCCCATGTGGACCATGTTTTTCCGGTCGGCCAGCGGCAGCGTTTCGGGGGCAATAAAGGCGGCATCTTTCTCCACGGGGACCGATTCGCCGGTTAAAGCCGACTCGTCTACGGCGAGGCTGGCCGCCTCCACGAGGCGAGCGTCGGCGGGTATGTAGTCTCCCGCCTCCAGCACCACCAGGTCCCCGGGCACGAGCTCGCGGGCGGGAATTTCAAAAACGGCACCCTCCCGGACCACCTTGGCCGTGGGTGCGCTTAATGTTTTCAACGCGGCCAGGGATTTTTCAGCCTTGTATTCCTGGATTACCCCCAAGACGGCATTCAGGAGAACCACGGCCAAAATTACGATGGCGTCAGTGGTTTCGCCGATGGCCAGGGAAATTACCGCCGCCGCTATGAGCAGTATGACCAGGAATTCCTTGAACTGGCCGAGAAACATTTCCCAGACGGTAATTCCCTTTTGCTCCTCCAGTTCATTCAGGCCGTACTGCTTTCGGCGCTGCTCCACCTGCTCATGGGTCAAACCCCGACTGCAATTAGAATCCAGCGCTTCAGCCAAGTCTGCGGTGCTGAGCGTATACCATTCCCTTTCCAAGAGGTCTACCCCTTCCTGTAAAATATTGACCCATAAAAACAAGAAAAACCCCCAACATGATTACATGTCAAAGGTCTCGCTGCTTGCTGAGAGCAAGAGATGGACCAGGTATTGCTACCGGGATGTTGGCCCATCTGACAGGTCAATCCTGCCAGTTACTCCCCTTTGCCCTGATTATATCTATGGTAGATAAGAGGGTCAAGCAACCCCGCCCGGCAGCCCGCAAAATGGGACAACGGGGACGTACCTTTTTGTCCCACTTTTTTGTCATCATGGGTGAAGTGAAGGCTACCAAGCAGCGCCGTCCCCATTAAACTTCCATAACCATCCAGCGTTTTTCTTGACGCCCGGTGGTGCGGGTGTTATGATATCGCTGCAGAAAGATGGAGCAGCTTGTTGCAGCGGGGGAGCTGGCATCATGGAGAAGTTAATCAGCCGCAACCGCAAGGCTTACCATGACTACCACATTGACGAGACCTACGAGGCCGGGATCGTGCTTACCGGGACGGAGGTGAAGTCCCTTCGCGCCGGCAGGGTTAACCTGAGAGACAGCTATGCCCGGGTGGAGGGGGGAGAGCTTTTTCTCTACAACATGCACATAAGCCCCTATGACCAGGGCAACCGCTTCAACCACGACCCGCTGCGCACCCGCAAGCTGCTCATGCACAAGGCGGAGATCGCCCGCCTTGCCGGCAAGGTTAAAGAAAAGGGCTATACCCTCATCCCGGTGAAAATTTACCTGAAGAAGGGCCTGGTGAAGGTTGAGCTGGCCCTGGCCCGGGGGAAGCGGCTCTACGACAAGCGGCAGGCCATTGCCGAGCGCGAGCAGCGCCGCGAGATGGAGCGGAGCCTGAAAGACAAGATGCAAGGCTGGTAGTGCACCAGGCTGCCCTCCTTAGGACAATGCTCGAAGGAGGCGATGGACGGCTCAAGGTAGCGGCAAGGGAATGCTCTATCCATGGCAAATGCCGTAAAGTTTAGAATTAAAGGTCTTTATTTCTCCAGCGGCATCGGTTATAATATGTAAGGAGATACTTTAAAGCATGGGGGCGTAAGGATTCGACGGGGGTTGTGGAAGCAGGAATAGCAGGCCCGGGACCATGGCCCGGTAAAAACATGGAACGGCAATAAACGCCAACGACAATCTCGCTTACGCTGCTTAATTAAAGCAGCGCGTCCCCTTTCTCCTTGACCGGGGGAGAAAGCAGGGGCGACGACCAACCGGCCTACCGCTGCAGGCGGCCGCTCCACCGCAGCAGCGGGAAATGCAACGGAGACGGCAGCGGCGGATCCCGCTCCGGGGAGACGGCGCTGCGAGATGAAAACCGGAGCTAAGCCTGTAGAGGTTCCTGTGGCCCGGCCTTCGGACGCGGGTTCGATTCCCGCCGCCTCCACCAGTTTTTTACCTTGCCAGGTAAACCTCGAGGGAAAAGGGCTGTCTTCTTGTGAAGCAGCCCTGTTCATTTTAAGATGGGAAATAGGCAAGCGAGGGGGAAATTAATATGAACAGGGTTATCGAAACGCTGCAACAGAGAACATCCCTACGAAAGTACGATCCCAGGCCCATCTCGGATGAGCACCTGGAGATCATTCTTCATTGCGCCATGCGGGCGCCAACCGCGGGGAACATGATGCTTTACTCCGTGATCATAGTGGAAGACCAGGAGAAGAAGGAGATCTTAAGCCGCACCTGCGACAACCAGCCCTTTATTGCCAGGGCGCCGCTGGTGCTCATTTTTGCCGCCGACTACCAGAAGTGGTTCGATTACTACAGGGCCGGCAAGGTGGAGGATTTCTGCCGCCGGGAAAAGATCCCCTTTGCATATCCATCGGAAGCAAATTTGCTGCTGGCCGCCTGCGATGCCCTGGTGGCGGCGCAAAATGCGGTTATTGCCGCCGAATCCCTGGGCATCGGTTCGTGCTATATCGGCGACATCATGGAAAGGTACGAAGAGCACAAAGAGCTTTTCCACCTGCCAGACTTTGTTTTTCCCGTGGCCATGCTCTGCATGGGCTACTACCAGGAGGGCTACAAAAAGAGCTTTCGTTCGAGATTTGCGAAAGAATTCGTGGTATTCAGGGACAGCTACCGCAGGCTCAGCGAGGAAGAACTAAAGGACATGTTCAGCTCCCTCGAACAAAACTTTAACAGAGACAACCCCTACCGCGCTGAGAATTACGCCCAGCTGCACTATGCCATAAAAACCGGCGCCCCCTTTGCAAGGGAGATGGCCAGGTCGGTACGCGAAGCGCTTAAAATATGGAACGGCAAAGGCGTTGATTAACCGCCCCCGCTGCGGCAGCTTCCTAATCTTGACATAATATCCTGTTAATTATATGATATCTGCGCCGGCAAGCGGTAGGAAACTCAAGAGAGGAGACGATTTTTATCAAGCGCTGCCTGGATGAACAAATGGGCAAGATCCGCATCATCTATGCTACGAAAACGGGGCATTCCAAGAAAATTGCGGAAGCCATGGGGAAGGCCTTGTATGTCAAGGCGGAAAATGTATCAACCCGTCCCGTTTTAGAGGATGTGGATCTGCTTTTTATTGTCGGGGGCATATACGGGGGCGAAAGCCTGCCGCTGCTTCTGAACTTTGTGAAAGCTTTGGATAGAGGAAAGGTAAAAAGAGCCGTGTTGGTAACATCCTGCGCCACGAAAAAGCACAGGCAGGACAGTGTCCGGAAACTTCTCCAGCAGAAAGGAATTGAAGTGCTGGACGAAATAATCTGCCCGGGAAGCTTTTTATTTATTCGCTTTGGCCACCCCAATAAAAGGGATATAGAGGAAGCGGTGAATTTCGCCCTCCGGATAGCGGGAAAGGAGCGTGAGCGTGTTGAGTAAGGTTTTCAAAGCGGCGGGAATTGTCCTGGCTTTTTTAATCATCATTGGGCTTGGCGTCTATGCTCTGGCGGCAGTTATCGCCAAAAAGAATTTGTCCATGCTGGAATATAAGAGCGTTGACATGGACACGGTGGCGGATGGAGTCTACCAAGGGGAAGCTGAAGCCAGGCTGGTTTTTGTCAGGGTGGAGGTAAGCGTGAAAGACCATCGCATCGAAGATATCAAAATCCTGGAGCATAAAAACGGCCTGGGCCGCAAGGCGGAAGCCATTATCGAAGCGATGATGGAGCAAAACAGCTATGAAGTGGATGCCGTCAGCGGGGCCACCCTTTCAAGCGAGGCCATAAAAAGTGCCGTGAGCAAAGCCCTGAAAAAAGGCTGCAGCGTCTGAGGATAATCAGCGGGCAGGCGTGACCTGCCCATCAGGAAGCAAGAAGCAGGAATATGGAAGCAAGAAATTGTCTAAAACCGGGTACTAACGTTTCATAGATCAAAGGCACGGTTTGTGCTGCAGTTAAAACTCATTTATAAGTTAAAAAATCTTTTGTGTGCGTAGGGGCGGGCTTCCACGCCCGCCCGCTACATTATTTACTCCTTGAAAAAGGTTTAAACCGTTATTTCCCCCTTGAAAAAAGGGGAAGGGGGATTTTTCTTTTATTGCACCCCCAATATGGCTATGCTGCACACATTCTGGTGCGGCACCCCGCCGAGGTTGTGGGTCAGCCCCAGGCGGGCGTTTTTCACCAGGCGATCCTCCGGCCAGCGCTGCAAAAGCTGGTTGTAAATCTCGTAGATCATCCGCAGCCCCGATGCGCCGATGGGGTGGCCGAAGCATTTCAGCCCCCCGTCGGTCTGGCAGGGCAGCTCCCCATCGAGATCGTAGAAGCCGCTTAAAATATCATCGGGTGCCCGGCCGGGTACCGATATGCCCAGGTCTTCCATGGTCACCATCTCGGTGATGGAGAAGCAGTCGTGCACCTCCATGAGGTCGATCTCTTCGCGGGGATTGGTGATCCCCGCTTCCTCGTATGCCCGTTGCGCCGCCAGGCGGGTGGTGATGATGCCCGCCCCGTCCCAGCGGTGGTAGAGCGCCTCCTCGCCGGAGCTGACGGCAATTTGCAGCGCCTTCACTAGGACCAACTCCTGGTTGGGCTTGACCCGGCGGGCGATTTCGGGCGTGGTCACGATGGCCATAGCTGCCCCGTCGCTGACGCCGCAGCAGTCAAAAAGGCCCAGGGGATAGGCCACAATGGGCGAAGAGGATATCTGTTCCTCGCTCACCGCTTTCCGCAGGTGGGCGCGGGGATTCTTGGCTCCATTCTGGTGGCTTTTCCATGAAATATGCGTGATGGCCTCCTTGATCTTTTCCATGGGCACGCCATACTTCGCCGAGTAGGCCGTGGCCAGCTGGGCGAAGAGGCCGGGCGCGGTGGCGTTGGGTGAGATCATCCGTGAAAGCTGGCCGAAGATGGGAGAATCGGGCAGCCCCCCGTAGCCCACATCCTTAAGCTTCTCCACGCCCACGGCGAGGGCGATGTCGTACGCCCCTGAAGCTACGGCGTAGCAGGCGCCGCGGAAGGCCTCCGTTCCCGAGGCGCAGAAATTTTCCACCCGGGTGACGGGGATAAAGGGCAGGTGCAGGGTGGAGGCCAGGTAGCAGCCGCCTTTGCCGATATTGACCTCGTCTATGTGGTTGCCGATCCAGGCGGCCTGGATGTCCTTTTTATCAATTCCGGCATCGGCGATGCACTCGCGGAAAGCCTCGATGAGCAGGTCACTGGAATCGAGATTCCAGTGTTCGCCGAAGACGGTGCAGCCCATTCCCAGGATAGCCACTTTGTCGCGGATTCCTGAGGCCATTTAGGACACCTCCTCACTTACCGGCACTGCCTTCCAGAAATAGAAGGTTATGTCCCGCCTGGGGTCGTAGTACTTGATCCGGAAGGAAAACTCCACCGGCTTGCCTACCCGCAGGTCATCAAGGGTGCAATCGGTGAATTCGAACATGGCCCGTCCTCCCCCGTTGAAGTCCACGTTGCCGTAGATTGCCGGGGGGTTGATGGTGGCGGCGAGCATATCCGAAGTGTAGCTGACGATCTTGCCTCCCTTGTCGGAGAGGTTAACCGGCTCCATCTGGTCAACGGCCCCGCAGTCAGGGTTCACGCAGACCCGCTGCGGCGGGTATTGCTGCGTGCCGCATTCCCGGCAGCGGCTTCCCTGCAAGCCGAGGATGGCCTTGCGGCTGCGCCAGGCCATGGACCAGCGCGTCACCTGATCTTCTTCGCCGCGCAGGCCCAGCTCTACCGGGGCAATTCTTCGCCAGGCCAGGTACTTGCTGTAATTGTCCAGTTCGGTACGGCGGGAGAGGGTGTCGGAGAAGCGCTTCCTCCGGCTGAACTTTTCTATCTCGGGGGTTGCCTCGAAATAAAGGGCGTCGCAGCCGCTGCCGTAGCTGACAAGCAGCAGCTTGTCGCCGGGCGAGGCCTCTTCCAGAGCTCTGGTGAACATGAGCAGCGGGTGGGCCGTGCCGGTGTCGCCGCACTCCTGGAGGAGGTCGTCTTCCACCTGGGCCGGATCCAGCCCCAGCTTTTTGTTGATGTTTCTGCGGGCCGCCCCGTAGTAGCAGGGGTAGATGACCCTGGCAAAATCCGAAGGCTTGAGGCCGAAGCGGCGGCAAAGGCCGTTCACCACTTCGGGAATAAACTGCTCGAAGCCCACATCTCTTATCCAGCGCTCCTCCCACTGCCGGTTGTAGAGAGTTGCGGCGCCGCGGTACTGGTCAACGAAATCATAAGACAGGGAGTAGGAGCCCTTGAACAGGGCGATGGGCTTGTTGCCGCCCACGAGCAGGGCGGCGGCGCCGTCTCCGAAAACCATCTCCTGCAGCGAACCCATCTTGCCGAGGCGGCAGTCGGCGGCGCAAACCAGCGCCGGCCTGCCGCTGTTGGCTGCGCTCCATTCCAGGGCCGCCAGCAGCGCGCTGGTGCCGGCTTTTAGCGCCCCCCCGAAATCGGCGCTGCGGATCTCCTCGGGGGCGCCGAGTGCCCCGGCAACGATATTGGCGCATTGCCGCTCCTTGTAGGGGGCCGTGGTGGTGGCCAGGTAGACGGCGCCAAGTTCATCGGGCATGAATCCCTGCAGGCAGCGTTTCCCCGCCGCTGCGGCCATGGTGACGGCATCCTCGTCAAAGTTGGCCACGGCCTTGTCTCCAGCGGCATTCATGATCAAGGCCGGGTTCAGCCATCCCATGGCGCTGAAAATTTTCATTCGGTTCAGCCGGAAGCGGGGCAGGTAGGCGGCATAAGAGACAATGCCGATCATGCGCTTTCCCTCCAGTTTATGGGTTTAGCCAGACGGCGGCGTTGGTCAGGCAGTATTCACCCCGCTCGGCGGTTTTGGATCGGATGATAATCTGGTCGGGCTTTTCCTGCCACATTTCGGTGACAATGCTCTCTCCGGGAAAGACATGCCGTGAAAAGCGCACCTTCATGGCTTTGAACTTTGCCGGGTCATTGTTGCAGTATGCGCGGAGCACCGCCCTGCAGGCGAATCCCATGGTACAGAGCCCGTGCAAGATGGGCTTGGGGAAGCCGCCCATCGCGGCAAAGGCGGGATCGGCATGAAGTGGGTTTAGGTCTCCGGAGAGGCGGTAAAGCAGGGCTTGCTGTGGCAGCGTGGGCATGGTGACCACTTTATCCGGCTCCCGCTCCGGCGGATCATTGCCCGGCTCGGGCCCTTTATCCCCGCCAAAGCCTCCCTCGCCGCGAATGAAGACGCCGAATTTATTTAAAAAGACGGCTTCATCCTTTGTGTCCCTGGTTACCACTTCGATTTCGATAAGGGCTCCCTTGCCCTTGTCATAGAGCGCGGCAATGCGTGGATAAGAGGTAAGCTTCCCTTCGATGGGAATGGGCTTGTAGATTTCCAGGTATTGCTCTCCGTGCAGGAGCATGGCCAGGTTTATATCCACCCCTTCCAGGCCGATTATTCCTGTCAACGCAGGGAAGGGGGGAATTACGGCGAATGTGGGGAGGACCTGCAGTTCGTTCTCGTAGACAAACTTTAACTCATCTTCTTCGGCTCCGGCCCCGATGCCGAGAGCGTAAAGAATAACGTCGCGGTTTTGGTACACGTATTCCAGGGGTTTTAACTCCTTACCCACAATTTGCGGGTCGATGGGCATATTATCCCTCCTTAAAAGCAATAATCCGCCCGCATATTTAAGACATCTTGGAGAGAATAACCCCGGTTTGCTCTGTGGCCGAGCTGTACTCCCGGCCGCCTTCCAGCGATTTGATGGCATCAAATTTTTCGGCAATCATGTCCGGCGTGATTTCGGCAGTGATGTCCAATACTACGCCCGGGCCCTCTATTATTGCCGCCCGGCTGAAGTAGCCGCCGCCGGCGGTAAAGATCTTGCCGCTCTCCTGGAATTGCTCTGAGCACATGTAAGCAACCACGGGGGCCACGTATTCGGGTTTGAGCTTTTCCACGATGTCGGGCGGCATCACCGTTGCGGTAAGCCTGGTGCCGGCAGTGGGCACGATGGTATTGGCTAGTATGCCGTAGCGTGCTCCTTCCTGGGCCACACAGTTCATCAGTCCCACAATGCCCATCTTAGCGGCCCCGTAGTTGGTCTGGCCAAAGTTGCCATAGAGGCCTGCCACCGAGGCGGTAGAAACGATGCGCCCGTAGTTCTGCTCCCGCATGTAGGGGAAGGCTGCCTTGGTGCAGAAATAGGTGCCGTTCAGGTGGACCTCGATTACCTTAAGGTAATCGGCGATTTCCATTTTCATCAAGCTCTTGTCCCGCAGTATGCCCGCATTGTTGATCAATATGTCGATTCTTCCGTATGTGTCGATGGCCGTTTGAATGATCTTTTGGGCGCTTTCCCATTCGGCGACGCTGTCATAGTTGGCCACGGCTTCTCCTCCATCGGCTTTGATCTCGTCAACCACCTTCTGTGCCGGCGTGCTGTCGGCTCCGTGTCCGTCAAAAGTGCCGCCTAGGTCATTGACCACCACCTTGGCGCCTCGGGCGGCAAGCAACAAGGCATATGCCCTGCCCAGCCCTCCCCCGGCGCCTGTTACAACTGCCACCCTGCCGTCAAAGCGAATTTCTGCCATTAAAACAACTCCTTTCATGTAGTCTCAGGTATAGTTTACATTAAATTCTTGATATAATCAATATTCAAAACATATTATTCTTATTAATCAACACAGCATGAAATTTATTCTAACCTGGCTTGAAAAAGATGCAAATTTTCTACCGGTATTGCCAGTCAGCAAGATCCGGCTTTATTTTAAACAGGACTCTATGAACTGATTTGTGAGGAAGTTTAGATGAAGAAAGAGTCATGAACTTGACGCTTGCGTTGATTTTATATTACATAAAAAAAGGAATCATATAAGGAAAGTAGAATTATGACATATGTATGGCAGAAAGGGGCACATTCTGGATATATGAGAAGGATCTAAAAAACAAAAAGCGAAAATTGAAAAACTAATATTTAAAACATGGCAAGGGTGAACATAATGATCTTTGATAATTGGTACTACCATTTGCTGCGAATAATACCTGAGGCTATTGCTACAGTCGCATTAGGTACAGCCTTAATTAAAGAAAAATATAGTCTAAAACAAATTTCTATAGCCGGCTTTATTGTTGGTATAATAAATTTTATATTACAACGGTCTCCAATTAAATACGGCGTGCACATTCCGCTAGGCATTATTGTTTTTGTTCTAACGCTGAGCTTAGTTCTTAAACTAAGCGTGTTAAAAAGTGCCATAGCTGCTCTTTTATCTTTTATGATCTTGGTTCTTGCTGAATGGATTACATTATTAGTACAGACTAGATTGCTTGGGTTTTCTGAAGAACAAATTCTTGGTGGCACTGATTTATCAAAAATAGTATTTAGTTTACCACCCATAGTAATAGTTTTAGTTTTGGCATTAATTATGCAACTAAGACTATGCCTTTATCATGGGGGGCAATAAACAATAAAGTTGCCTGAGATTTTATCAGACAAAATTAGCGCTATTCTTATGTTAAACGGAGAGCAACGCGATGTAATTAGTTATGGTTTATCTGTTCTTACAAGCAATATCTTGGGTATAGCAGGTGTGCTTTTTATAGCATATATGTGGGGGGCATTTATTTCTACACTTGCTCTGTTAATTACTCTTTTGTTGTTACGCCCCAATGCGGGGGGGGCACATTGCAGCAACTCTTTTAACTGCAGTCTTATTGGTTATGTTTTATTACCACTATTGGGATATGGAGCCTTCTGGTTTAGCTCATTCCCCCTTTCCATTCAACGAATATATATTGTTGCTTGTGCTTGCCTTGGCCTAACAGGGATATTTACAAGAGCGCCTTATTTTACTCAAAGTAAGCCTAGGGCTGAGATAAGAAGCAAAAAGTTAAAAACACGCGCATTAATAATAGCAATGATATCTTTAGTGGTTGCGTTAATATTTAATATTATTGCTAGGCATGAGTGGGCTATGGGTATTGCAACTGGCTTGCTTTTCCAGGGGCTGGTTTTGTTACCACCGGGTATTAAAGTAATTCAATATCTTGATAACTATTTATTAGAGCAATTTATTAAAATTAAAAAGGAGGTGAACTGAAATGAAAAAGAAAATACTGGTCGCTTTAGCTTCTGCTATAGCCTTCATTGCTGTTTTTGTCGCTCAGATTAGTGCCGCTTCAGCTTGTTTCTGGTGCTTGTATGATCCTGAATTGCCGGAAGGTTTGAAGTAAAAGGCGGATAGGTTGTAAGCAGGGAGAATATAGCCTATTTATCTCCCTGCTTTATTATAATTGCTTTTATGAGGAGAAAAATGGGGCAATGCTATATTCGAGAAAAGAACGGTATAAAAGATTGTTACAGATGGCTCCCATTGTAAGGATATTTTCAACGTTGTTTATCACGATGGCGGTAATTAGCATTCTTCCCTTTCCTAATGATACATTAATATCTACTTATATAATTTTAATGGTTTCACAATTATTTCTTATATTGTTATCTTTATATTTGTTTATTTTTGGCTACGAAAATTTCAGATCTAAAATTGCTAAAACCAATGTTCTAAGCCCG
>JAAZIN010000042.1 GCA_012800855.1 Bacillota bacterium | reverse complement strand
CTCTTTTTTGCTGGCATGGTATTATCCCTCACCTTAATTTTTTAACAAAATATTTATCGTGAAGCCTGCAAATATGCTTTCAGGCAGGTTTTTGGCTCTGCGGGCCTATCATCACCATCTCCCTGGCCAGATCAAGATGGTGGCAGGCAACATAATGCCCGTTGCCTATGTCCTCCAGCCCGGGCACCACTTCGGCGCATATACTGCTGGCAACCGGGCAGCGGGGATGAAAGGCGCACCCGGAAGGAACGTTGATGGGGCTGGGCACCTCTCCCTTTAAAATAATCCTCTTCCTCTGCCGCTCGGCATCATAGTCGATGATGGGAATTGCCGAAAGAAGGGACTTGGTATAGGGATGCAGGGGGTTGGAGTACAGCTCCGCCGCATCCATATGTTCGACAAAGCGCCCCAGGTACATAACCGCCACCCTGTCGGCTATATGGCGGACCACCGCCAGGTCATGGGCGATAAAAATATAGGTTAACTGCATCTGCCTCTGCAGCTGCTTGAACAGGTTTATTATCTGGGCCTGGATGGATACGTCCAGGGCCGAAACGGGCTCATCGCAGATGATCAGCTCGGGGTCCGTGGCCAGGGCACGGGCAATCCCCAAACGCTGGCGCTGGCCGCCGCTAAGCTCATGGGGGTACCTGATCCCCAGCTCCACGGGCAAGCCTACCCTGACCAGCAGCTTCTCCACCTCTTCTTTTACCACCCTGGCCGGCTGCCTTTTCCTGTCTTCCACGTACGTTTCTTTAACGATGGAGAAAGCGCTTTGGCGGGGGTCGAGTGAACCGTACGGGTCTTGAAAAATCATCTGCATCTTGCGCTTGATCTTGGAAAAGTTCCGCTCGGACATGCCGAGGATGTCCTGTCCGTTAAAAAAGATCTTTCCCGAACTGGCCTGGTGAATGCGGAGGATGCACTTGCCAATGGTGGTTTTGCCGCAGCCGCTTTCCCCCACAATACCCAGGGTCCTCCCTTTGTGCACTTCAAAGCTGACCCCGTCCACCGCTTTTACAACCTTGTCCTGCTTGTCCAGGAGGCCTCGTTTCAGGGAGAAGTGCATCTTGAGATTTTCCACTTTTAACAGCGGGCCCTTATGATTGCTCATTGGATGCTCCCCTCCCCCGCATCAAGGTAACAGGCTGCATAATGATCATTTTCTCCAACCTTTCTTAGCTCGGGCGCCCTGCTGCCGGCGCACTTGTCGAACGCATACCGGCACCGCGGCATAAAGGCGCAGGTATCGGGAAGGTCGATGAGGTTGGGAGGCATTCCCTCTATGGGAACAAGCTCTTTATCCTTGTCGTCTTCCAGCCGCGGCACGGAATTCAGCAAACCCACCGTATAAGGATGCCGGGGAGATGTGAGTATATCCCGGGTGGTTCCCGATTCCACGATGCGGCCCGCATACATAACGTAAATGCGTTCGGAATAGCGTGAAACCAGGCCCAGGTTATGGGTAACGATGACTAGCGAAGTGCCTCTTTCTTTAACGATGCTCATGAGCAGCTCCATGATTTGGGCCTGGGTGGTCACATCCAGCGCCGTCGTGGGCTCGTCTGCAATAATGAGCTTTGATTGGCAGGCAATGGCCATGGCAATAAGAACCCTCTGCCTCATCCCGCCGCTTAATTCAAAGGGGTAATTTTTCATGCGTTCTTCAGGATCGGGAATGTCCACCGCCGCCAGCGCTTTAACGCCTTTTTCCCAGGCCTCTTTCTTGGAAATGCCCATGTGCGTGCTGATAACTTCTTCCAGCTGCTTTCCGATGGTAAAAACGGGGTTTAAGGAGGTCATCGGCTCCTGGAAAACCATGGAGATCTCTTTGCCGCGAATGGCCCGCATTTCCTTTGAATTGGCCCCGTACTTTAAAAGATCCTTCCCCTCAAAAATAACCTCGCCCCCCATGATCCTGCCCGGCGGCGATTGGATCAATTGTATCACGGACATCTGCGAAACAGACTTGCCGCAGCCGCTTTCGCCCACCAGGGCAATGACCTCTCCTCGGTTGACATAATACGAAATGTCATTGACCGCCTTCACTTCGCCGAAATGGGTGAAGAAAGAAACTTTGAGATTTCTTACGTCCAGCAATACTTCGCTCCGCTGTGTCACCCTACAGTTTCCCCCTTAGCCTAGGATCGATGGCATCGCGAAGGCTGTCTCCAATGATATTGAAGGCCACAACCGTGAGAGTAATGCAAAGCCCGGGCGTAAAGGCAAGCAAAGGCTCGGACAATAGATAGATATAGCCGTCGGCAACCATGCTGCCCCATGAGGCCATGGGCGGTTGAATCCCTATTCCCAGGAAGCTCAGCGTAGCTTCCAGCATTATGGCAAAACCCAGGTTCATGGCGAACATGATGAACATGGAGGGAAGGCTGTTGGGAAGCAGATGTTTTAAAATAATCTTGTACCGCTTGATGTTGGCCACCTGCAGGGCCACGATATAATCGTTCCTTTTTATAGAGAGCACGATGCCGTTCATAAGGCGGATGAAGCCCGGCAGCATGCTGAAGCTGATGGCAGCTATCATCCCGCCCAGCCCTTTGCCGGCGATAAGACCAATCACTATGGTAAAGAGCAAGGGAGGTATGGACAGCTGCACATCAACGTAGCGCAAAATTATGGCCCCAATGATCCCCTCGTAATACCCTGCGACAAGCCCCAGCAGCATGCCGGCGCAGGCCGCCAGCAGGGTGGAGAAGATGCTGGATAGCAACGAGACGCGGGCGCCGTAAAGCAGCCTGGTAAATACGTCGCGTCCGTACGCGTCGCAGCCCAAAATATGCTCAGGCGAGGGGTCGAGCAGCGCTTTTTCCAGGTTAATCTGGTTGGGGTCGTGTTTTGATATTACCGGGGCAAAAATGGCGCTGAGGATAAAGATGAGCGCAATGGCCACAGCAGCCTTTACGATAAAACCCCGGCCGAAAAAGGTTTTTAGAAAGACACCGCTTTTTTTAGAGCCTGCACTTCTCATAACCATAGCCGCCATTTTAATTGATAACCTTCCTAGCAGTCATCCGGATCCGCGGATCCAACCAGCCGTAAGAAATGTCTAGCAGCAAGTTAACAAAAACCACGATTACGGTTATAACCAGCACAATGGCCTGTATGACCGGGAAATCCCTGTTCAGCACTGAAATCATTATGAGCTGGCCCATCCCGGCTATGGAAAAAACCTGTTCCGCCAGCACCGAGCCGCCGGCCACATCCCGCGCCTGCAGAGCCAGAAGCGTGACGATGGGAATAAGCGCATTTTTCAGCGCGTACTTGTACTTGACCTTCCTCTCGGAAAGCCCGTATGCCCTGGCGGTGCGAATATAGTCCTGGTTGATTACTTCAAGCATGTTCGTGCGCACCTGCCTGGCGATTTCGGCCATGGGTCGTATGGCCAGGATGGACACGGGCATAGCCGCCTTGCGCAGGTACTCGACAAAACTTTCGAAGGGGCTGGCATATCCCATCAAGGGGAGCCATCCCAGCAATACACCGAAGAGGTAGATCATCATGATGCCAATCCAGAAGATGGGGACGCCATTGGCAATGGTCACGAGAACCGTCAGCAGCTGGTCGGCAATGGAACCCCTGTTGGTGGCGCAGATTACACCAATAATAATGCCGAATATAGCAGCTATGATCAGGGCCGGAATGGTAAGCGAAAGGGTGACCGGCAGCCGCCTCCCAATGAGCTCCCCAACATCGGTGTTTAAGGTAAGCGATCTCCCAAAATTGCCCTTGAAAATGCCCTTCATCCAGAGCCAGTACTGCGTCAAAAAGGGCTTGTCCAAATTCAACTCTTCTCGCATCTTCTGGACCGCCGCTTCATCCGCTTCTATGCCGAGCACGGCTCTCACTGGGTCCCCGGGCATGAGGTGGACAATAAGAAATGCAAAAACGGACACGGCAAAGATAATAAATAAAGACAGCAAAATTCGATTACGGGTATACGCGCCTAAGCTATTCACATTTTTGCCTCCTTACTCCCCATTCCCCCAATGCCGCTCCGGGAAGCTTGGCTGAGCCGCGGGGCATGCTGCAGATTGGGGGCTGCCCCCCTTCACAGCGGAAGGGGGGCAACTCCGCCGACCTCGTTATTGGACCCTGTAGACTCCAGTGTAGTCAAAGAAGTCGCTGTAGTGGGCAATCCAATGATCGTCTACGATGTCTTCCCTCATCAACACGTTGGCAAAGGGCCCCATGACTACCGGATAGCCAAGGCAGTACTTGTCAATGATCATTTTCCCGGCAGCATGGACGTGTTTGTACATTGTTTCTTCATCCGTAGCGGATATGGCAGCCATGATTTCTTCGTGGAGATCATCGGGATGGAGCTTGCTCAATTTCAGCATTCCAGAGCCATCCACTGCCCTCTTGGAGAAGTTGTCAGCCATCTGGTTGACCAGGTTGGCACCAAAGCCGTGGCCAATCAACACCATGCCATCATCGATTTCAAACATGGTCTTTGTAGACCACAGCGAGACATCCTGGTAGACGAGGTTGACCCCGATGCCGACTTCCTTGAGATAGCCCTGGATGGCCACCATGTAGTCCTCGAAGGGGTTATCCAGGCCGACATAAATGGTGGTCACAAAGCCGTTCTCGTAGCCCGCTTCCTTCAGGAGCTGCTTGGCTTTCTCGGGATCGTATCCATAGCCCTCTATTTCAGGGTTGTAGAAGGGCGTATCCGGCACCGCATACTGCCTGCAGGCGTAGGTCAGGCCCTTGTCGATATTCTTCGCTATGGCTTCAGAATCGATGGCGTAGCTGATGGCCTGCCTGACCCTGACATCCTCCAGCGGCGAATCTCCTTTCACGTCGCTGCCAAAAATGAGGAAGATAATTCTGCTTCTCAGCTTGCCGCTGGTGACGTGGAAGCCGCCCTTCTCCAGCATTTCAGCCATGGTGGCATTGCTGGGCCCGTAGAAGGCATCGATATCCCCGCTCAGCAAAGCCGCCTGGGCAGTCATCTCTTCCGGAATGACGGGGAACTCAATCTTGTCGAAATAGACGGTGGCATCCTTGTTCCAGTAGTTCTCGTTCTTTACAAGCGTCTTTGATTCACCGAAGACCCAGTTCTCGAGCTTATACGGGCCGGTTCCAACGGGATTTTCCATGCACCAGTCGTATCCATGCTCATCAAATGCCTTCTTCGAGTACATCAAGCCGGGGTTTTCCGTCAGCGAGAAGGGCATTTGCGAGTTCCAGCGCGACAGGTGAATGACTACGGTGTAGTCGCCCGTTTTTTCAAAGGACTCCACATCGCTGAAATACCTGCCGGCGATTTGCGAATTCTCTTTGAAGTTCTCGAAGTTCCACAGGAGGACATCCGCATCCAGGTGCGAACCGTCCGAGAAGTACACGTCTTCGCGCAGCGTAACCGTGTAGGTCAGGTTCTCCGGATCGGCCTCGATTGATTTTGCAAGATAGGGAACCACTTCCCCATTGGCGCCCATCTTAAACAAGGGCTCGTAGATAGCCGACCAGATTAGAGTTTCCTGGGGGCTGCGCAAACGCCAGGCGGCAACGTTTGCCACTTCGGACTGGACCCCAATCCGCAATGTGCCTCCTACTACCGGCTCCCCTGAAGTTTGGCCGTTCTTCCCGGGCTCCTCGGAAGGAGAACAGGCGACCACGGAAAAAGCCAGTACCAGGATTAAAAACAGAACAAGCAGCTTTTTCACGATTTACTCCTCCCCGAATAATTGATCGCTTTTGCAGCCAATGCTGAACCCCCTTGTAAAAACAGCCGTTGTTGCCCTAGAGCATCACATCCCTCCCATTTTACCGGTGTAGCCGCTTTGCCTCCAAGGCGGAGCCGGCTTCACCTTCAAGACGGCCGGCTCATGAAAATTCCGCCAGGCCCTCAATGACATAGGCCCTGACAGGAGAGGAATCCAGCCCCTTGATGAATAGAGGAGTATAGGATATGAAAAAAACATTCCTTTCCAGAAGTTCGAGGTTGTTCAGCACTTCCAAAAAAAGAATGTTTTCTGCCATTAATACATCGTGAAAAGCGGACACATCCTCGTTGTTGTTCTCAATGGATACCCCGTTGCCAAAACCAACGCATTTCACTTTCTTGTCGCGCAGCCAGATGGCCGTTTCCCGGTTGACAAAGAGGCGCTTGTCTTCTTCAGTATTGGTTTTCTCTGTAAAAGGAGGGATCCGGTAGGGGGAATCCAGTATGATAACGTCATCCGCCTTCAGCAAGCCCCGGCAATGCCTCTCCAGGGCATCCGGCGTGATGTAGCTGTTGGGCGCCAGGTCGTCAAAATTAACATAAACGCCGCGCCCCATGAAAGAGGTCAGGGGTATGGAAGCTACGTCAGGCCAGTCCTCATGGTGGTGGTAGGGACACTCTACATGGGTCCCCAGATGGCTGGTGATATCCATGTGCGTGTGAAAGTCCGGAATGGGATCATCCGTTCTAAACCGGTGCAATTGGCATCTTCTGCTCTCGGTTTGGGGATCCAGGGGCTTGGTTAAATCAATAATCCTTAAGCTGCCTAGTCGGTATACACTCATAAGTATAAGTATCCTCCATAGCTATGATTGCGGCGATGTCACCGTGCTTTATTCTTATCTTCCAGGGCATGGATCAGTTCTACGACAAACTCGTGGCTGGGTACAGCAACGCCCAGCTGCCTGGCTTTCTTGACCACTGAACCGCTGATCGTGTCAACCTCCGTGAGCGCCCCGTTTTTAATGTCCGCATATATGGATGTGTAACCTTCGCGGGCCCCCTCCAGCACCTTTTTGACGCTGGCCAGCACTTCATCGGGATCAAAATTGAGGCCCTCGGCATTGGCCACATTAACCGCTTCCCTCACCAGGCGCTCCATCAAAAAAGCGGCATGGCTGCTGTCAAGCATAAAGCCCAGCTTGACCTGCAACACGGCGGTCAGCGCGCTGGCGGAAACATTTAAGAACAGCTTGTTCCAGATGTGCTTCTTCACGTTATCGGAAACAGCGGTTTCAATGCCGCACTCCGTGAAGGTGTCCGAAATCGATTGTATAGCCTTGCCGTCCCCTTCCACCAGGCCAATAAAGGTCTTCCCGCCGCCGCCATGGTGGATGTAGCCCTGGGGGGTTATGGAGCTGTTGTGCTGCGTGGCGCCGATGATGATGCGATCGGGCGGGACAAATACTGCAAGTACCTCCTCATGCCCCATGCCGTTTTGCAGGGACATGACATACGTTTTGTCGCCGATTAAGGTCCTGCCAGCGGCAAGAGCATTCCTGGAATGCATGGATTTGACAAATACAATAATCAAGTCCATTATGCCCAGGCCTTCTGCGCTTGCGGCAGCCCGGGGGTGATATTTGCGCTCCCCCTCCGGCTCCAGGATGGTGATTCCCTCGCGGTTAATCCTGTTAACTTTCTCGGCATCAACGTCGATGAGGCACACGTCGTTCTGCTGCGACAGGTAGCCGCCGAACAAGGAACCCATTGCTCCGGCGCCAAGAATTGCTATCCTGATGGGTCATCCCTCCCCGCAATCATCAAATTATGACATCGATTGCAATAACAGTATAGCATAGTCTCTTTTGCTGATCAATAATTATTGGGCAATTTTAAGAGGGAAACGATTGCAAAAGAGGATCAGGTTGTTTCTCTTTCCTCGATTGATGAAAAAATAAGGATCTTCTTGTTGGGCTGCCCTCCAGCCAGGGCGCTGATGAGGGTGTGAGCCGCCGTCATGCTCAGGTTCAAAAGCTTGTTGTCCAGCGAGGTCAACTTGGGATTGCAGATTTCCGCGTAGATGGAATTGTCTATGCCGATCACGGCCACTTGCTTCGGGATGGAAATGCCCATATCAAGCAAGGCTCGTGTGCCTGCCGCCGCCAGGAGGTCAACGGCGTAGATGATGCCGTCCACTTCGGGGTGCTCTTGCATGATCTTTTTCGTGACATTGTAGCCCCCCTGGAGGGTTCTGTTCGTTTCATAGACCAAAATATCTCCAAGGCCAAGGCTTTGCACAGCCTGCTCGTAGCCGGCCTTCTTCGCCAGGTTGCTGGGCGTATGTAAATCAATTACAAAGGCAGGGCGCCTATGCCCCTTGTCATAGAGGAGCTTTACGCAGTTGGCTACCCCGTTCTGCTCATCCGCCAGGATCCCATACACGTTGGGCAAATCGAGATAACCGTTGGCCATAACGACAGGCGTATCGTTCAAATATTTTTTTATGGCCTGTTCCACAGCCTTGACCTGAAAGGATGAGCCTATAAGAACTGCTCCCTCCACCCGGCGGCGCTTGAGTATATTTATGTACTTGGCCTTGGAAGCTTCGTCGGTGCCGGTGTTGAAGATAATGCAGCAATAGCCGAGTTTCACCAGCTCGCGCTCAATAATGTACGCTCCGTCGGTATGATGGATGGTCCGGATGTCGTCAACGAGTATGCCGATTATCTTTGAAGCCTGGGTTACCAGGCCGCGGGCGGCTTCATTGGGCGAATAATTGTACTTGATGAGCAGCTGCTGTATCCTCTTCTTCGTTTCTTCGCGCACGCCCGGCTTATTGTTGATCACGCGCGAGACGGTGCTGGCGGACACTCCCGCCTTCTTGGCTATGTCATAGATGGTCATCGTGCGCCTCCACATTGCGAGAAATGATCACAATGCTCACCGCAACAAAACAAATCCAGGTTGAATTAAAAGAGTGGCCTTAAAACATCTCAAAAAGAAGGCTTATACCTTAATATCAGTATAAGCCAAAACAATTGCTTGTCAAGGATATGCTGCAAACGATTGCAAACGGCGGCAAGCGCGATCTACGAGTTGTGCAGTTCGACAAAATTGGGGTCGTCGTTGGGCATCAACTGCCGGCTGCCGGTGTTCCCGGCCATGACCCAGAGATAGTAAAGCTCTACCCCGGGAGGAGCCGCCACGGGATGGTAGCCAAAAGGAATGCTGCAACTATCCCCGTCCTTGATCAGGTAAGCGTTGCCCAGTTCATAGCCGTCTGTATACCACATCTGGACCCCGAACCTGTTCCTGGGGCGGAGGCGAAAATGGTAGATCTCGTGCATGGCCGTTTCCTTGCCGGGCACAAACCGGTCATGCTTGTGCGGCGGATACCCGGACCAGTGGCCGGGGACATTGATGGTTTCGCCCAAAACTATCCTGTCCACTCTTCCTTCCACGTTATCGGTAAAGATATCGTAGACCACCCTCTGCCAAAGGTTCTTGCCGCGGTGGTCAACTCTCACCTCTTCGGGCGCCAGGACAAAGGGCGACAGCTTTTTTTCCGCCCGCACCTTGCAAACAACCCCCTCGAAACTGTCCACTGCCACCACTTTAAAGGCACTGTCCCGGGGGATGTAGACAGTGGTGGCTTTGCCGGTAAAGACATTCTCGCGCCCGCCCAGGGAGAGATATGCCTCCCCTTCCACGTATACATCAGCCTTGCCGCTTAAAATAACCAGGCCGATTTCAAATTCCTTTGAATGGGAACTGTAGCTTTCTCCTTTTTCCAATTTAATCAGGCCAAAAGAAAGCAGGCCGGCCGCTTCGTCGGGCGGTACAATTTCAGCGTATCCTTTATAGTCCTTTAGAGCATATTGAAACCTCATACTACTACCTCCTTTGCATAATCGTATACGGCAACTTAAATGTGTTGATCAGCTTCCACTCCCCGCTCTTTTTAAATAAGAACAAACCTTCTTTGGATGTATTATAAGTAATGAGAAACAAAAGTTCCAGCCGGCCCGCAGGCGATCTCGCTTCCGGCAAGCAGCCGTTTGCAAGCCGCTTAACGTAAAATTGTCCCTCTCCAAGGTTTAGCTTGATTTTGGTGTTTTCTGTTTTTCCCCATCTGTGGCCCAAT